>NZ_JAQCNJ010000047.1 GCF_028275055.1 Haloplanus sp. | reverse complement strand
CGACGACCCGGTCGAACTCGTCGTCACGCTTGCCGTCCGCGACCTGTTTCTCAGGCGGTTGGATGTGGACGATGGGTCGCCGGTCGGGGAGCGGGTCTGGTACCGACAGCGCGGCGAGTGACCGCCGTTGTGGTTCCGCCTCGACCCGTGTGCCCACACCCCAGTTTTATCAGATAAACAGTAATTGCGAGCGGTTCGACTACGGCACCATCTCGATCAGCACCGCCGGCAGTAGCGGCGCGGAGATATCGTTTTCCGGCATCCCGGACGCCCCGTCGGTCCGCGACCACATCACCGATCTTCAACGGACCCGCTCCGGCCGCGGGCGGGACGACGACGGCACCCGGGGGACCGGCGTCGACGCCGACACCGACACGGACACGACCCCAGCAAGCGCCGATCAGGTCGCCGAGTTGATCGCCGAGGTGCGCGCCACCCGCGAGGCGTTCGAACGGATCGAGCGCCACCTCACGGACGACGACCGGACGGCAGACACGACAACGACCGGCACCGAGGTGCCGACGGACGACACCGACGCCGGGCGAGACGGGTAGTCTCGGCGGAACGTTCCGTCGCCGTAGCGGCCGGGAACGTCCGGAACGCGTGCCCGCCGTCTGTGGGACGCCGCCGTGGGCATGACTCAACACCGGCGTTGAATCCGTCTCCGCCGCCCACACGATGCCGACGATCGTCGCGGCGTGGGCCTCGATCCCCGTCGGATCCCGGCGTGTCGCTCGTCGTTGAGACGGCGGGTCAGCAACATCCCGTGGTGGCTATCCGACGACGGGCCACCGCCTCGGCCGGGCACGACACCCTTCTCGCCGGAACCCCGGACGAACGGGTCGTCGCCGCCGCTCGTGTCGTCGCACCCAAACTCCCCGCCTTCCCGGCGTGACCGCCGCACACACCGGCAGAGACACCCGGTCGAACGAACCCCTATCGCCCCAGATATCGCCGCACCTCGCCGAGCGGCGGGAACCACAGCGTCTCCCCGGTGTCGTCGTCAACGACACCCGGACGGAGGGCATTGAGGTCGGTCACGAGCGGCGAGTCGAGCCGTTCCCGGCGCTCGACCCGTAGCCCCCGGGCGACCGTCGAGAAGGCCGGCAAAACGACCACCGGCCGGTCGTGGATCCCACCCTGTCCGCCGAGAAAACAGTCCCGCTTGCGCCCCGCGGCGGTGAGCGCAGGGTGGAGGTGGCCACAGACATACCGGTTGCCGTCCACCTCGGGGCGTTCGTCTCCGTGACAGACGACCGTCCCGTCCCGGAGTCGGTAGGCGTCGTGCACCGGCCCGGGCCACGTCGCGGCCAACCCGCCGTCGTGGTTGCCGGCGATAGCGACCGGCCGCGCCCCTGCCGCGCGGACGAGTCCCGCGATAGCCCGCACCGTTCCGGCCGCCCGGCGCGTCGGGCCGTCGAACCGGTCGAGAATGTCGCCCGCGAAAACAACCGTCTCCGGATCGGTCGCCTCGACCACCCGACTGAGACGGTCCCGGAGGTCGGATCGCTCGTCCAACAGGCCAGCGGCGTCCGACGCCGCCGCCCGCCCGACGTGGAGGTCCGCGACGACGGCCGCCTCCGCCGCGGGGAGGTACGCCGCTCGGCCATGTGTGTGGACGCCCTCCGGCCCGTCGGCTACGGTCGGCATAGGCATAGACACCGAACGGACCGGCCGGACAAAAAGTCAGTCCGCGTGTTTCTTCGCCGTCGTGTACGCCTCCTGCAGACGGCGGAAATCCTCGCCGTCGCCGCCGTGGTCGGGGTGGACCTCTTTGACCCGTTCGCGATAGGCCGTCTTCACCTCGTCGGGACCGGCGCTGGGCCGGAGCCCCAACCGTTCGAACGCCGACGCCACCGATCCGGTCGTTCCCGACCCCGTCGGACCCGGCTCTTCGCCGTCGGTCGGCACCTCGAAGGGCAGGCGACGGCCGAGTTGTGAGCCGGGCATCTCGTGTTCACAGAGCACGGCGTACGTGCCAGCCTCCTCGATCCGGAAGTACGCTTGCGGGTCGAAGGTGATCGCCACGCCACGTTCGGGCAGGTGGAACGCGACCGCCTCGCCGTGGACCGTGGCGTCCTCAACGTATCGCTCCCCGATGCGTCCCAGATACGTTCGTATCTCGCCCCGACGCCGGTCGCTGCCGTCGATCCGTCTGGACCGGTCGGTCCGCGAGGCGGGAAACAGGCGGTCGCCGGCGACAAAGATGCCGGCGACGGCCACGACCGCTGTGAAACCCATTACCACGCCGACGAGCAACCATGGCGGCACGAGACTGAACCACTCCGGCAGCACGCCCCCCATTGTGCGTCGGGAATAAAGAAGCCCTCGTCCTACCCGATGTATCGGAGGTCGTCGTCGGTGGGCATCTGAGCGCCTTGGTTTTGCATCTCCTGAATCTTGCCGACGACCTCCTCCATCTCGTCGGCCCGATCCTCCAAAGACTCGTAATCGAGGTCGAAGTCAAGCAGCGATTCGAGCACCTCAAGCACCGCACGCGCGCTTTTGGGATCGACCAGGTAGCCGCTGGTCTCGCCCATCAGACAGGCGGCGTCGATGTCGCGACGCATCCCCAACCCCAGCAACAGGCCGCTCACGCCGACGACGCCGCCGGCGGGTTCGTCGTCGCGGAACTCGACGCCCTCGGCCTCGAGGTCGTCGATCCGGCCGGCGTCGGTCACCGCCCCGAGAACGTGGTACTCCTCGACGAGTTCGCCCGTGGGCACGCCACCGAGCGCGAACAACTTCTCGACGCCGAGGTTCTCGCCCACGTCGAGAAACGCCTCTGTAAGATGGTAGTGGCCGGCGTTGCTCCCCGCCTGGTGGTCGCCGGTCAAAACGAGCAAATCCCGGCCGTCCGTCTCGACGGCGTGGAACTCCGCGTGAACCAGGTCAGCCACGCCGTCCTCGTCGATGCTCACCTGTGGCGGGAACTCGTCTGCGTACACCCGGCGGACGAGTTCGCTCTCGAACTCCTCGAGGAGGTACTCCGCGGCGAGTTTGCCGACGTGACCGACCCCGGGAAGTCCCTCGATGAGTACCGGATCGGACAGCGTCGGCTCCACGACCGTCTCGATGTCGATAGCGTCCATACGGTTTACTCCCGGTCCCGGCCGTTAAGAGCGCGTCGGTACTTCCCGTAGGGATCGTCGGGATCGAACGGTGCAGGGGCGGTGTTCACCGCCGCCGCGCCACAGTCCGGACAGTCCGAGTCGAGGGTGTACACCGGGCGGTCGTGTTCGGATCGCCACTCGCCACACACTCGGATGTCCGATTTCATTTCTCACTCCTCGTCGGTTCGGCGCTCGCGGTGGTACTCGCCGGTGCCGCCGGCCTCTGTGATTGCGGCCTTGGCGCGCCCGGCGCTGGCTTCGAGCGCCGACTCCGCGGTCTTGTAATCGGGCGCACGAACCTGGATGCGGTACTCCGGCGACCCGACGTACGAGACGGACAGTTCGATCTCGTCGCTCACGTCGCCGTTGCCCCCAGCGGCTTGGAGCGCCGTCTTGATGTCGTCGACGCTGCCACCCGGACACTCCAGATCGACGTAGCCCGTGACGTTGACGTAGGGTACCGAGACGTTCTCGCGGGCGGTCGCGACGATCGTTTCGACCGTTTGCTCGTCGAGGTCGATCCCGTCGAGGGCGTTCTCACCGCGTATCGCCGCCGTCTCGAAGGCATCATAGAGGCTCTCGAACTCCGACAACAGGGCGTCCGCGACCGCCTGATACCGCTCGTCGGAGACGTTCTCGCCGAACGCGATGCCCATCCAGTTGTCCGCCTTCTGCTCGTTTTTCCACTCCTGGATCTTTTCTTTGTGTTGGTGTTCGTTGACGTCCTTGACCGAAAGGTCGATCTGTTGTGATCCCTCGTCGACATCGAGCACCTTCGCAACGACCGTCTGTCCCTCGCGAACGTGGTCGCGGACATTTTTGATCCAGCCGCTTGCGACCTCGCTGATGTGGGCGAGACCGCGTTTGTCCTCGTACTCCTCGAGATCGACGAACACGCCGAAGTCGGTGATCTCGTCGACCTCGCCGACGACGAGTTCGCCCGTCTCGGGCCAGCCACTGTACTTCATGATATGGATGTTAGCGTGCCTCGACGGTGCCGGTGACCTCGCCCTCGAACTCCGAGTGGCCGCCGGTCGGTCGGGCGAGCGTACTCCCACAGACCGCACAGTTCACCGTCGTCGCGACCTTGCCGAAGACGGTCTGTTCGTTGCCACAGTCGGCACACTCGACGCTTTTGAAACTCCCCGTCATTCCTGAAACTCCAGTCGGCCGGCGCGCCATCCCTCGCGCATGTGGGCTTTCCCACACTCGGAGCAGCGGTACTTCAGGTTGGTCTTCTTTGTCGGCTTGTCGCCACCGGGCACCTTGGAGAACTTTCCGGCGTTGCCGATGGTGGAGGTGTTGCGTTCGCGTTGTCGGTCGATCCACTTCATGCCCGTCTCGCGGCCCCGGCGCACCTTCTCGACCTCGTGTTCAAAGTGCCCGTTGCAGTGCGGGCAGTACGTGTTGAATCGGCGTGGCATCTGCATAGATAATCTACCTTATGCGCACTTTCACGCCGGGCGTTAAAACCCGTTTGGTCTCGCCCGGATTTCGAGACCGGTGCGCTTGGCGGCCGAGCGGCCCCGGCACCGTGACCGATCACCTCCATGACGGCGACCGGATCCGGGCCGGCGGCGGCGGTGACCGATGCCGTCGTGTGCGGGATAACGGGCGTGCCGGTGTGGTGTGTCGCCGCGTGTCACCACCTACCCGTCGAGCACCGACGACCCCGAGGCGGGCGGGCGATCGGTCGACCGCCATCGAAGCGATTAAGCCCGGACCATCCGAACCGGCGCTCATGCAACACCTCATCGTCAAGGGGGACCCCGGCATCCGGAAGGACGCCGTTATCGACTACGACGGCGAGGAGCAGGTCTGTTTCTCGATCCAGCGCCAGGGTGACTACCACGGCCCCGACGAGGTCCAACTCTGGTGTACCATCGGCACGCCCGACGAGCGCGAACGCTTCGAGAAGCGCCGGTACGTCCAGCACTGGCTCGATGTCGACGCCGTCGACGCCGACGCCCTCAACGTGGTGAAGGCGCGCGGGTAGTCAGTCGACCCGTGGCTCCTTGACCCGATAAATCGTCACCGCGTCGGTCTCGAAGACGGGTGTCAGCCTGTCGACACTCTCGAACGTGACCGACCCGTAACGGGCGCGTTCTGCCGGCCCGACCCACACGTAGTCGACACCGTACGCCTCCAACACCTCGACGGTTCGCTCGGGCGACCCGGTGTAGGCGTCGTCCACGTCACGAACCCGCGAGAGGTACGGCTCCCGGCCCCGGTAGCCGACCTCGTGGTGCCAGCCGGCGACCGTCGGGACGCCGGTGAGGCTCGCGGCCGGGCTCGACTCCCAACCGTACATCCCCGGCTGTGCGGGCGCGTCACCGCCGGGGCCGGGGTACCGGCCCGTCGCCGGCGCGGACAACAGCGTCGGCCGGCCGGGCAGGGCATCGACGTAGGCGATGGCCGCCGCCTCGTCGGGGTGTTCTCGTTCGACAAACGCCGTGGCGTCGAGGGTCGGATCCCCACCGGCTCCGGCACCGGCACCGGCTCCGAAGTGTGCCGAGAACGCGAGGCCCGCGTACGGCACCGTGGCGGCGACAACGGCGACCGCGAGGCCGGCCCGAAGCCACCGGGAACGGAGTCCTGGGATCGACGCTCCGCCGGCCCACCGCACGAACGCGGGCACGGCGACGCCGGCGGCGACGCCCCACAGCACCCACACCTGCATGTACGTTTTGAACACGGTGTTCATCCGGAGGGGGCCGGCCTGTTCGACGACGTACACCAGTTCGACCAGTCCGACCAGCCCCGCACCGGCGACGATCAGGACCGTCTCGAACCCGACCGGCCGGTCGGTCCGACAGGCGGCCCACCCGAGAACGAGCAACGGGCCGGAAACGAGAACAACGGCGAGGTTCGCCGTCGCCGCGAGAAGTCCCAACGCGCCGACACCGACGAGCGGAGCGACGACGCGGTCGACCGACAGCCGATCCAGCAGATATGCGAGAAAGACGACGACAAAGGCCCCGTGGACGAGCAGAAGTGCCGGGAGACTCGACCGCTCCGCCGCGCCGAGAAGCGCGACCTCGCGCCCGCTGCCGGCCCCGAGCAGGAACGGGAGCGAGAGGACGGCCCCGAAGACGCCGGCAACGCCCGCGACGGCGAGTGCACCGCCGAGGTGCCCGAGTTCGTCGACCAGCGGGCCGGCCGACCGGGTCCGACGCCACGCCGCGAGCCGACGGGAGAGAAGCGGCCACGGGTCGGCGGGGCCGAGCGCGACCGCGAGAAAGAGCAGGCCAAACACCGACGGCACACTCCACGTGTCGACAACGGTCTGGAACCCCGCGAGCAGTGGGACGGCGACGAACGCGAGGCGCCGCCGCCGGGATAGGTCGCCGGCCGGTGTCCGATAGATTGCGAAGGCGAGCGCGGCCGCCAGCAGGAGAAAGGGCATCCCCATCATGTGTGCGTGGAGGTCACCGTTCAGCCACGCGAACAGGGGGAACTCGTTGATCGTTCCGGGGATGACACGGCTCGCGGTCCAGTACGAGAAGGTGTCGACGCCACCCGCGACGGCGTCGGTCGAGTAGCGTGTCCGAGCGGCGACGGTTCGGATCACGTCGGCCCGGAACGACCCCGGCAGCCGGCCGACGAGAAGTCGACCGGCCGTGACGAGGTTGCTCGCGACGCCGACAAAGAAGGCCGCGGCCAGCCCTGCCGCCCGCCACGATCCGGCGTGTTCGCGCCCGACCGCGCCGGCGAGGCCGTATGCGGCGGTCACCAGCATCGCGTAAAACCCCGCGAGCGAGAGGTTGTATGCGTAGCGGGTCGGGGTGGCGGTGAGATCCGCGAGCAGTGCGGTCAGCAGGTGACCGCCGTAGTAGTACCGCACGGGTTCGCCCGCGAACCACATGTCCTCTGGCGGGAGAGTTTCCGCGCGGTCGAGGGCCTTCAACAGGCCGAAATCCAGAAACTTCTCGCCGCCGACGGGGTAGACTGCGGGGTCGACGGCGCGGACGGCCACCAGCACACCGAAGGCGACGACGAACACCGCCGCCGCCTCCGCGGTCCGGCGGTCGGGGCGGACGCCGGCGCTGAGGCGGAGCCGCCGGTCCCGGAGCGCGCCGACGTCGAGGCTGGCGACGACCCCGAGTGCGACGAGAACGACGACACCCGCGGCGAGGGCGGGGAGACCGAAGGTTGCCTGCCCGACCCAGTAGGCCGTCGTACCCACAACTACGAGCGCCGTCGGGAGACCGAACCCGACGCCTCGGCCGGGCAGTGTCGAGAACAGGCGGGTGGCGACGGCACGCCCGAGGCCGGCGAGAACGGCGTAGGCGACGAGCCACCGGAGGACGAGACCGTACTCCATCTACCGAACAGGGAGCCAGCGGCGATAAACCGTTTGTGGTGTGTGTCGACTCCACAGACACCGAGACCGCGACCGAGACCGCGACCGAGACAGAAGTCGGTCGGTTTTTTACCGCCGTCGGAAAATGCGTTCCCATGACCCGTTCCGTCGGGGTGGTCCTCCCTGCGTACCACCCGGACGTCGACCGGCTTGCGACATACGTCGATGCCCTCCACGAGACGGTCGCCCCGGAGGTGATCCGTGTCGAACTCGACGCGGCGGAGCCTTCCGTCCGTGACCGCATCGCGTCGCTCCCTGTCACGGTCAACGAGGCACCTACCCGCCGAGGCAAAGGGGCGTCGATCACCGCCGGCTTCGAGGCGTTGTCAACGGACGTGTTGGTCTTTGTCGACGCCGACGGTAGCACGCCTGCCGAGTCCGTCGTGGACGTCCTCCGGCCGGTTACGGCCGGCGACGCGGGTCTCGCCGCCGGTTCTCGGCGACATCCCGACGCGACCGTCGAGTCCCACCAGACCGTCGCCCGCCGCTACCTGGGCGATGGTTTCGCGTGGCTCGGGCGTCGACTGCTCGACATCGACCTCTACGACTACCAGTGTGGCGCAAAGGCGCTCACCCGGGACGCGTGGGAGCGGATCCGCACCCACCTCACCGAACCCGGCTTCGCGTGGGATATCGAACTCGTCGCCATCGCCGACGCCGCCGGCTGTCGGGTCGTCGAGGTGCCGGTCGTCTGGGAGGACCGCCCGGAGTCGACCGTCTCGCCCGTTCGCACGACGCTCCGTCTCGGCCGAGGACTCGTCGCCGCCCGCCACCGGGCGAGACTCCTCCGGAACGACCGTCTGCACACGCTGCTTGACCGACAACGCGAATCGCCGTCGTCGCTCGTCGACCGGGACCACCGATGAGTAGAGGGCTCGGCAAACTGGAGGAGCTGTATTCGGGGGTCCGTTTTGGCCAGTTCGCCTCCGTCGGTGCGGTCGGCGCAACCGCCGAAACCATCGTCGTCGCGGTGCTGACGGCGGGCTACGGGATTCTCCCGCAACTGGCGAAGGCGGTCGGTGCCGAGGTGTCGATCACGCTCATGTTTCTCATCAACGACCGGTGGACGTTCTCGGAGGCTGGCTCCGAGGGACGGCGGGCGGTCGGGTGGCGCTACCTCAAGTCGCATCTGGTCCGTGCCGGCGGCCTGTTCGTCGGCTTCGCCGTGCTGACCGCGCTGACGAGTTGGACCGACGTGACGCTCGTGGTGTTTGGGGCCGACCTCTGGCCGACCGTCGCAAACGCCGTCGGTATCGGCTGTGGGATGGTGTTGAACTACCTCACCGAGGGGTTGTTCACGTGGCGTGTCGGCCGCGAGTGACCGACTCTCGCCCCGTCGGAATCCACGGACGGTACGCGAATCACAACCCTTAATGCCGCGACTGGACTCAAATCCTGTAGCGGGATGGGATAGCCAGGAGATTCCGCCGGGCTCATAACCCGGAGATCGGTGGTTCAAATCCACTTCCCGCTATCTTCCGGACGACCGACTCCCTCGTCGCCGCCGCTCCTCTGTCGTGAGTCGTCCGGAGGTCCCTCTGTGGATTTGAATCAGGGAGCGGGCGAGCGTCGCGAGCGAAACGACCGTGGTTCAAATCCACTTCCCGCTATCTTTTACAACCGAGGAACACCGGCTGATGGCCCCGCGACGACGCCGGCTTTATGATCCGGCGGATGACAGTTCTGGCCATGGTCATCTCCAATTCGGCCCTCCGGCCGGTCCCGCACTGTTGATCGTCGGCCTCATTGCCCTCGTCATCCCGTTCGTGATGGCGTACTGGGTGTACACCGACGCCGAGCGCCGTGGCGACGACCACCCGGCCTCTGGGCGCTCTCCGTCGGTGGCCTGATGGTTCTCACCTTCTTCGGTGGACTGCTCGCACTGGTGGTGTACATCTGGCAGCGGAACTGACCCGCCCGGCCCGGGTTGTTCCGTATCCCCGTCTCGCTCGACGGCCAACCCCGCGTCAGAACCCGAGTTCCGACGGCGTCGACCCGTTGGAGTCGTCGTGGCCACCGACACCGGCAAAGGCGTAGTCGTCGTCGGCCAGATAGACGTCGCCGCCATCGACACGCACCGCGACGGATTCGAGTACCGCGCCCTCGCAGGGGCCGAACGTGCACAACCCCGTGTCCGTCTCGAAGTAGGCCCCGTGGTTCGCACACACCACCTCGCCGTCGCGCATCGGCGCGCCAGACCCCTTGTCCAGTCGCACGTCAAGCAGGTGTCGACAGTAGTTCAGCCAGCCACGAACCTCCTCGTCGGGCGTCCGCACCAGCAATGCCTCCCGTCGCTCGTCGGTGTCGACATCGCGGACGGTGAAAAGAAACGTCGTGTCCGCCGGTACGTCGGAAACCGCGGCGATACGTCGGTCCGAGTCCATCACCCTGCGGTAACGACGGCTGTGACTTATACTCCCCGACGGTGGGTCAGGGCGCCGCGTCGACGACGCGGTGTTCGAACAGGCGAGCGAGAAGGTCGGTGACGGGACCGCCGCCGACGGCGACCCCGTCGATCCGTTCGACAGGGCGAACGCCGGCGGTCGGTTCGGTGATAAACGACTCCGTCGCCCCGCGGAAGTCCGCGGGGGTGTACGCCCCCTCGACGACCGGGAGGTCCTCGGCCCGTGCGAGGTCACGGACGACCGACCGCGTCGCCGTCCGGGCCGTCCGGTCGTCAAGCGCCGGTAGCCGGATCGCGTCGTCGGTGACGAACGCCGGATCACTCGCCGTCCCGCCGACGACGTGGCCGTCGTTGTCGAGAAGAAGCGCCTCGTCCGCCGGATCGTTGTCTGGCGGGGCGGTGTCGCGGAGTTCCGCCTGTGCCCGAACCGCGTCCAGACGATGGTGGGTAACCGCGGCCGACGGCACCGACGCGGGTGGGATCGCCCGCGTCCGGACGGTCTGGAGCGACACCGCACCCCGATCGCTTGGCAGTCCGACCGCCGTTACGACGACCGTCGGGTCCGGGTCCGTGGGCGGCCGAAGGCGGCCGGCATCGACCCGCGGCGGGTGGTCTGCGCTCCCCCGTCCCCGGGTGATCGACAGTCGGAGCAACGCGTCGTCGTGATCGTTCGCGTCCACGACGGCCGCGACGCGAGCCCGTAGGTCGGCGGCATCGACACCCGGATCGAAGCCGAGCGCGGCACACGCGTCGAACAGTCGGTCGAGATGCTGCCGCCACGCGATGGGCGTTCCGCCGGTGACGCGGACGGGTTCGCTCGCCGCGTCGCCGAGACAGACCCCACGGTCTGTGACGGGGAGCGTCGCCGATTCGGCGTCGACGAGGCGGCCGTCGACGTGGTACTGCATCGCCGATCAGCGGTCCCGCGCTCGCTCGATCCAACGGCCGACCCGCTTCGGCGAGAGACCGATGGCCTCCGCAAGGTCGTCTGCGTCCGCGGTCGAGAGGTCGGCCACCGAGTCGACACCTGCCTCGGACAGTCGATCCGCGTACGCGGGGCCGATTCCTTTGATCACGTCGGGTGACTCCGCGGTCCCCTCATCGGCTGCCGCCCTGTGTTCGGCGGTCGTCTCACCCTCCGATTCCGCCTCGGTAGTGCCGAGTTCCGTCTCCACGCCGCCCTCCGGACCGGCCGCCTCGGCCGGTTCGGCCGCGCCGGCCCCGTCGACCGATGTGCCTGCCGAAGCCGACACGGCGTCCCCGTCCTGTTCCGCCGCCTCCATGTCGGTCCCTTTTGCGGCCGCTCCGGTGTCGGTTCGCGCCTCGCGCTCGACGCTGACGGTCGCGCCTCGGTCCTCGTCGTCGGCCGAGCTATCGGCCAACCCGAGCAACGACAGGAGCGTATCGAAAAGTCCCATTACCGCTTACTTGGACCGCCCGATAGTTAAAAACCTTCGAGACTGTCAGAGATGTGATCGAAGCGTCCCGTTCATGATTTCGACGGGGGCGTCCCGACCGGTCCAGCGTTCGAACGCCTCGACCCCCTGAAACAGGAGCATCCAGCCGCCGTCGACGGTTGTCGCCCCCGCGGCCGCGGCGTCCCGGAGCAGGCGCGTCTCGACCGGCGAGTACACCGCATCGAGCACCGCCAGATCGGCGTGGAGCAGGTCGGCGGGGACCGGCGTCTCGTCTTTCTCCATTCCGACGCTCGTCGCGTTGACGAGCAGGGTGGCTTCGGGCACTCGGTCGGCAAGCGTGTCGAGGCCGCCGGCGGTCACGGCCCCACCGTTTGGGACGCCATCCCGCACGTCGGCCGCGAGCGATGCCGCCCGCTCGGCCGTCCGGTTGGCGATGTGAACGGCGTCACACGACTCCGCGAGGGTGAACGCGACGGCCCGTCCCGCGCCGCCGGCCCCGACAACGACGGCGTCACCAGACGGGGTGACCCCGTGGTGGCCGAGCGCCCGCCGAACGCCGGCGGCGTCGGTGTTGTACCCCCGCGGCGGCGACGTCGAGAGGTCGACCGTATTGACCGCCCCGATGCGCGCCGCGCGGTCATCCGGGTCGACGGCCGCCAGTACGTCCCGTTTGAACGGGATGGTGACGTTGAGGCCGTCGACACCCAGCGCCGCCGCCCCCTTGACCGCATCGACGGCGCTATCCGGGTCGGGTTCGAATGTGACGTACCTCGCCTCCATCCCCAGTTCCTCGTAGGCCGCCTCGTGCATCGGCGGCGAGAGCGAGTGGCCGACCGGATTGCCGATCAGGCCGAAGACGTGCACCGTCATCACGGCGATATAGCGAGCCCAGGGGCAAAAGCCCCTGCCACCGAGCGCCAACGCCGCATCTCGCCCCGCACCTCCCGATTTCGCCGTCGAGGCCGGTTCTACCGGCCCGTGATCCGATTCGCCGGCCGATAGCGTGTTCTGCGATTTCGGCGCTTGGAGCCGCCGATATCGGTGGTATGGCGGACAACTTGTGTTTTATATTGGGGGAGACGGATCGAACCGTACGAACGTTTCAATGATACGGATACAGACACGACTGGCGGCGACCGCGGGGCTCCGCACGCCGCCGACGAACGGGAGCGGACGATGAGGCGGCAGGCGCTCGGTGCCGTCGCCGGGGCGGTCGTGTTGACCCTCCCGTGGATCGTCATGTGGCTGACCGGAACAGCCGGTGGACTCTCGACGGGCGCGACCGTCGCGGTGAGCGGAATCTCGGTTCTCGGAGCCTCGTTTCTCCTTGCGTGGGGCGCGGAAACCGCCGAGAAGGACGTGCCGCGGGCGTTCGCTATCGCCGTTCTCGCGGTGCTTGCCGTCGCCCCGGAGTACGCGGTCGACGCGCTGTACGCGTGGAACGCCGGCGTGTTCGCGGGGACCGAGCGAGGCATCGAGGCGGGGAATCTTGCCGTTGCCAACATGACCGGTGCGAACCGCATTCTCATCGGGATCGGGTGGGCCGGTGTCGCATTGTTTACCGTTTTCCGGCGGGGGTCGTCGGCGGATCCGGCGGTCGAGAAACGGGACGGCTTTCTCGCCGACGCGGTCACCCTCGACCGCGACATCGGCCTCGAAATCGTCTTTCTGCTTCTCGCAACCCTCTGGGCCTTTCTCGTCCCCTTCGGCGGCGGGATCGATCTCCTCGATATGCTGGTTCTGGTCGGTATCTACGTCGCCTACATCGCCGTCATCATCCGCGGCGACGTCGAACACGAGGAAGGACAGGTCGGGGTTCCGGCCTACCTCCAGACGTTCCCCAGGCCGTACCGTGCGGCGACGGTCCTCTTTCTCTTTGCTTACTCCGGTCTGATGATCTTTACCGCCGTCGAACCGTTCGCTCACGGCCTCGAGGAACTCGGCCAGAGCGTCGGTATTCCCTCCTTCTTTATGATCCAGTGGATCGCGCCGCTGGCCTCGGAGTCGCCGGAGTTGATCGTCGTCGTCTATCTGGTGAACAAGGCCCGCTCGACCGCGGGGTTCAACGCCCTCATCTCCTCGAAGCTCAACCAGTGGACACTGCTCATTGGAACGCTCGTGGTCGTCTACTCCCTCGCGCTCGGCCGGTACGGTGCGCTCCCCTTCGACCAGAAGCAGTCCGCCGAAATCTGGTTGACCGCCGCACAGTCCTTTTTCGCAATCGGCCTCCTCATCAACTTCGAGATATCCGTTCGAGAGGCGATTGCGTTGCTCGTGTTGTTTCTCTCGCAGGTTCTGTCCGAGTTCCTGCTCATCCGTGAGGTGCTCGTACTCCCCATCTCGGATTATCAGCTTCTCCTCGTGTTCACGGGGGTCTACATGGCCCTCGGCGTGGGGTTGTTCGCCTCCCGCCGCCACGCGTTCGGGGGTATCCTCCGGCAGTCGGCCGGCACGGTGAGCGACGCGTTCTCGACCACCGACCACCCACGGAGGGCGGACTGAGATGTTCGACGCCGTGCTGATCGCGGTCGACGGGAGCGACTGTGCGCGCCGGGCGGCCAAGCACGGCCTCGAACTCGCGGCTCGCTACGACGCCGCGGCCGACGTCATCACCGTGTCCGGCGGCGACGACGAACGAGCGCAGGCGGTCCTCGGCGACATCGCCGAGATGGCGGCAGACGCGGATGTCTCCGCGGGGACCACACTGCTCACGGGCACGCCGGCGGGTGCTATCGTCGCCAGAACGGCCGATAGGGATGCTGACCTCGTCGTTGTCGGGCGACAAGGCCGGGGCGGCGTGGCGCAACACCTCCTCGGTAGCGTCACCGCGTGTCCTCCGCCGGAGCGACGTGCCGGTGCTGACGGTGCCTGCCGGCGAGAGCGGGGCCGACACCGGTGTGGACTACCGGACCGTGCTCGTGACCGCCGATGGAAGCGACGTGGCCGCGCGGGCGGCCCCCTACGGAGCCGACATGGCCCGGCGGTTTGGAGCGACCCTCCACGCGCTCAGCGTTGTCGACGTTCAGGCCGAGGCAGGGCTCTTCGACGCGGGTGGCGTCCGACAGGAGTTCGTCGAGCGACTCGAAACGAGAGGGCAGCAGGCGGTCGACGAACTGGTCGCCGGCATCGAGACGACCGACCTCGAGGTACGGACGTCCGTCGTCCGCGGGACCGCCCACGACGCCATCGCCGACTACGTCGTCGACAACGGCGTCGATCTGGTCGTCATGTCCTCGGAAGGGCAGTCCGGCCTCGCCGGCCAGCGACTTGGCACCGTTACCGGGCGGGTGCTCCGGAGCGTCGACCGCCCGGTGTTGGTCGTCACCGCGGACTGACCACCCCACCCCGCCTCGCCCTGTCCCGTCCCGTCCCGTCCCGTCCCGTCCCGTCCCGGACCGCGGTCGTTTTGAGGATCGACCGCCAGACTCCGCCGTGATCGCTATCGTCGTTAGCCGCGCCGACAACGCCTCCGAGAACATCGGCGAGCAGTTGCTCGACCTGACCGACTGGACCGAGCGTCGGGACGACACGCGGCCGGACGCCGACGGCGGTGGCGTCTACCACCGGACCGACGGCTTCGAACTGCGGACGTTCGACGACCTCCACATTCACCTAAACCGACCGGACGCGGCCTTCGACGACCCCGACCTGCTCGTCGTCGTCTCGCGCCACTCCGGCGAAACTGGCCCCCTCTTGACCGTCCACCACACGGGCAACTTCGGCGAGGCGGAGTACGGCGGTGAGCCGGGACAGTTTGCGCGCGCACCGCCAAACGCCGCCGCCGCCGCTGTCACCGCACTGCGCCGCCACGCCCCCGACGGCTACGAGGTCGGCACCGAGTGCACCCACCACGGGCCGACCGACGTGGGTGTGCCGTCGATGTTCGTGGAACTCGGGAGCAGCGAGACCGACTGGACCGACCTCGCTGGTGCCCGCGCCGTCGCGCGGGCGGTTCTCGACCTCCGTGGCGCCGACGCCGACCGCGAGAAACAGATCGCCGGCTTCGGCGGCGGCCACTACACGCCCCGTTTCGGCCGCATCGTCCGCGAAACCGAGTGGGCGGTGGGACACGTCGCCGCCGACTGGGGGTTGGAGGCGATGGGCAACCCAGCGACCAACCGGACGGTGATCCGGCGCGCCATCGAGGCCAGCGCGACCGACGTCGTTCTGGTTGAGGGTGACCGACCGGGACTCGAATCCGTTCTCGACGACCTCGGCTGTCGTGTGGTCACCGAAACGTGGCTCCGCGAGACGGGTGACCACCCGCTTTCCCTCGTCGACGCCGCCGAGGCCCGCCTCACCGCCGTCGACGACGGTCTTCGCTTTGGCGATGTCGTGCCCTCGGTCGAGGGTGATACGGCGGACGCCGTTGCTATCACCGCCCTGCCGGCCGACCTGATCGATGCGGCCCACGCCATCGACGCCGAGGCGACCCGCGCGGCCGTCGCGGGCGTCGCCGTCGCCTTCGAGACGGTCGAGGCAGGAACCCGTCCCCGTGGGCGGGTAGCGCTCCCGGCGGCCGATCCGGCGGCCGCAGCCGACGACCTGACCGACGCCTTGGTCGGCATCCTCCGGACCGGTGACGGCGACGTGGAACGCCGCGACGACGAGGTGGTCGTCCGGACGGAGTCGTTCGACCCTGCCGCCGCCCGCCGTCTCGGCATCCCGGAAGGCCCGGCCTTTGGCCGCCTCGCGGACGGACAGGCCGTCGAGGTGAACGGTGAGCAGATCGACCCGTCGGTGGTACGAACCGAACGGACCGAGCGCCTCCCCGTCGTCGATCCGCCCGAAATATCCGAATAACTATCATTGTCTGACGCGCGCATGACAGGCTCATGCGCCCGTTTCGAGAAGCGTCAGACACGCGCATGACAACAGGCGGAAAGATAATGTGGCTGCCTTCGAAACGCGTGGGCATACCATGGACTCGATCGTGGAGGATGCCATCGAGGACGCCGAGAAGCCGGAGCCGGGGGATGGGACTGCGGCCGACACGGGACCGGCAACGGGTCGGGAGTCGGCCGCCGAGACACCGGCCGACGACCCGAGTCGGTCGGGAAAGATGACCGACGACGAACTCGAAAACGTTCTGGACGACCTCCAGACGGAGATCACCGTCGTCGGCTGTGGGGGAGCCGGCGGCAACACCGTCAACCGGATGGCCGAGGAGGGGATCGAGGGGGCGAACCTCGTCGCGGCAAACACCGATGTCCAGCACCTGGTCGATGTCGAGGCAGACACAAAGATCCTCATCGGCGAGGAGAAGACCGGTGGCCGGGGCGCGGGATCGATCCCGCGGGTTGGCGAGGAGGCCGCTATCGAGAGTCAAGAGGACATCTACGGCGCTATTGAGGGCTCCGATATGGTGTTTGTCACCGCCGGTCTGGGCGGTGGCACCGGAACCGGATCGGCCCCCGTCGTCGCCGAGGCGGCCCGCGAATCCGGCGCGCTCACCATCGCCATCGTGACGACACCCTTTACCGCCGAGGGCGAGGTCCGTCGGACCAACGCGGAGGCCGGTCTCGAACGACTGCGCGACGTGGCCGACACCGTCATCGTCGTGCCCAACGACCGACTGCTCGACTCGGTCGGAAAACTCCCGGTCAAGCAGGCGTTCAAGATGTCCGACGAGGTGCTGATGCGTTCGGTCAAGGGGATCACCGAACTCATCACCAAGCCCGGACTGGTCAATCTCGACTTCGCCGATGTGAAAACGGTGATGAAAAAAGGCGGCGTCGCCATGATCGGACTGGGCGAGAGCGACTCGGAACAGAAGGCCAAAGACTCGGTGCGTTCCGCCCTGCGGTCGCCCCTGCTTGACGTGGATATCTCCGGGGCCAACTCGGCGCTCGTCAACGTCACTGGCGGCACCGACATGGCAATCGAAGAAGCCGAGGGTGTCGTCGAGGAGATCTACGACCGGATCGACCCGGACGCTCGCATCATCTGGGGGACCTCCGTCGACGAGGAACTCGACGGCACGATGCGGACGATGATCGTCGTCACGGGCGTCGAGTCGCCCCAGATCTACGGGCGTGACGAGGCGACGGCGAGCGAGGAGCCGCCGGCCGACGGGGCGACACCGGACTCGACACCCGAACCGGCGACAAACGACATCGACTACGTGGAGTAGCGCCCGGCGGCCGGCCCGAATCTTATCAATAGATAAAAAAAGCCGGCTCGCATAGCCGAGCTATGGACGTCAAATACGACCTCGCAAGCTACGTCCGCGTGCTCAAGATGGCGAGTACGCCGTCGTGGAACGAGTTCTCGCAGATCGCCAAGATCGCGGGGGCGGGGATCATTCTCGTCGGCCTCCTCGGATTCATCATGTTCGCCATCATGACCTTCATTCCCGGGGGCGGCTAACATGGGCATCTTCGCGGTCAAGACCACGGCCAGCCAAGAACGGACCGTCGCTGACATGATCGCCAGCCGCGAGGAAGACGAGGTCCACGCCGTTCTCGCGCCCGACTCGTTGACGAGTTACGTGATGGTCGAAGCCGAAAACAACGCCGTTCTCGAACGCGTGATGGACGAAATCCCCCACGCACGAAGCATCGTGCCCGGCACCTCCTCGCTCACCGAGGTCGAACACTTTCTCTCGCCGACGCCCGACGTGGAGGGCATCGCCGAGAGCGATATCGTGGAACTCATCGCCGGACCGTTCAAAGGCGAAAAGGCCCGCGTCCAGCGAATCGACGAGGGGAAAGATCAGGTGACCGTCGAACTGTACGAGGCGACGGTTCCGATCCCCGTGACGGTCCGGGGCGATCAGATTCGGGTACTCGACAGCGACGAACGCTAACGCGTTCCTC
>NZ_JAQCNJ010000044.1 GCF_028275055.1 Haloplanus sp. | reverse complement strand
AAAGTCCCCGCTGCCATCGGCATCGTTGGCCTCGTCGCGGGGTCGACCGGCTTTGTCGCCGGCTTCGGGACGCTTGTCGCAATCCCGTACTCGCGGGCCTCGACCCGGGAGCGACAGATCAACATGCTCCTCTCGGACTCCATCTCGTTTATGTACGCCCTTTCGGTCGGGGGGCTGAACCAACTCGAGATTCTCGAAGCGATGGCCAGGGCTGACGACACGTACGGCGAGGTGGCAAAGGAGTTCCAGAGCATCGTTCAGGAGACGGAGTATTTCGGCACCGACTACCGCAATGCGATCCGGCAACAGGCGGCCGCCACGCCCAGCGACGACCTTTCGCAGTTTCTGACGGACATGCTTTCTATCGTCAACTCCGGAGGTAATATGCAGGCGTTTCTCTCGGATAAAAAGGACAAGCATATGCGAACCGCCAAGCAGCAACAGGAGGTCACGCTCGACACCCTCGAACTGTTCGGCGAGATGTATATGACCCTCTCGTTGTTTCCCCTTCTTCTCATCATCATCCTCGTCATCATGAGCATGCTCGGCGAGGCACAGACACTCATGCTGTACGGCACGGTGTACGCGCTCATCCCGCTGACCGGCGTGATGTTTCTCGTGCTCGTATCGACGGTAAAAGAGGACGAACCCGGGGACGGCTACCTCGACCCGTCCAACGCGGGCGACCGGATCCAGAACGTCCAGAAAGAGGGGCTTCGCCACCTCGGCCTGATCGAGAGCTACGTCGGCGAGTTCGGCATCTTCGACCGGATCAAATCCCGTGAGGGGACGTTCAAGACGAAAGCCCTCCTCCGGAACCCACACCACTTTTTCCGGGACAACCCGTTGTTCACCCTCGCGCTGACGGTGCCCGCCGCGTTCGTCTTGACCGTTGTCGCCGCCGCCACGGGGTCGGTTCCGACGACGTGGGACGGTATGGTCCAGGCGCCGGTCTGGGGCACCTTCGTCTGGTTGTACGTCCCCCTCTACGTGATCCTGATTCCGCTCACCGTCTTCCACGAGTGGAACGTCCGGGCCAGAGCGGCGATCACCGGCAAACTCTCCGACAATCTCCGGAAGCTGTCGAGCGCGAACGACACCGGACAGACGCTTTTGGAGTCGATCCAGACGACCGCCGAAACGTCTTCCGGCAAACTCGCGGACGAACTCGACGTTATCTACGCCAAGGTGAATTACGGGATGAGTCTGCGCAACGCGCTGGTCGAGTTCAACAACAAGTACCACGTCCCGCGTCTGGCGCGGACGGTCAAACTCATCAGCAAGGCACAGGAAGCCTCCAGCCAAATCACGCAGGTGCTGACAACGGCCGCACAGGCCAGTGAGAATCAGGACGACATCGAACGCGAGCGGCGCTCCCGGACCCGAATGCAGGTGGCGATCATCCTCATGACCTACCTCACGCTGTTGGGTGTGATGGCAATCCTGAAGACGCAGTTCCTTGACGTGATGGCCGGTCTCACCCAACAGGCCGCGGGGAGCGGCGGTGGTGGCGGTGGCGGCGGTGGCGGTCCCGCGCAGTTCGGCGGGGGTATCGACACCCAGCTCCTCTCGCTTCTGTTTTTCCACGCGGTGACCCTACAGGCCATCCTCTCGGGGATCATCAGCGGCTACATCCGGACGGCGAACCTGCTCGCCGGCATCAAGTTCGTCGTGATCCTCCAGACCATCGCGCTGGCCGTGTGGCTGGTGGTCGGATGACCCGTCGCCGCGGACAGACGACGCTCGATTTCGCCGTCGGCGTGAGCGTCTTTCTCGGCGTGGTCGCGTTTGCCTTCGCCTTTGCGCCGACCATGTTCGCCCCCTTCGCCTCCGATACGGGCGTGAACTCGGTTGTCGCGGATCGGAGCGCGGACCGGTTGACCGCCGACACCCTCGCGGCGTCGCCCGACGATCCCACGGTCCTCGACGGGAGTTGCACACGGAGTTTCTTCGACGGTAGCGTCCCGGCCGACTGCCGGTACACCACGACGGACCTCCCCGACACGCTCGGCTTGGACTCCACCACGCATGTGAACGTGACGATCAGGAACGCTTCCGGGGTCAGACACCTCGGCGGCACGCGACTGGCCGCCGGCGACCGGACGACGACCACGGCCGACGTGGTCGTGGCGCGACGCGTCGTGTTGTTGCCGGGGAACGACGACGCGGCCTTCGACAGGGAGCGAAACCAGTTGCTCGTCCGGGTGTGGTAACCATGCGAGGACAGGCACACACGCTCGAAGCGTTTGTGGCGGCCCTGTTGGTGCTGAGCGGCGTCACCTTCGCGCTCGGGACGACGGCCGTGACACCCCTGTCGGCGAGTACCTCGAACCAACATGTCGGCAACCAGGAGCGAGCCGCGGCGGTCGGCGTTCTCGAAGCCACCGCGGCCGACGGGAGTCTCACCGAGGCCGTCGTCTACTGGAACGCGACTCCCACTATCGGCGACAAAGCGAGGTTCCACGGGGCGAACAACAGCGATGGGGTGAGCTACGCCACCGGTCCGCCCAACGAGTTCGGTCGCGTTCTCAACGAGACGTTCGGTGACCGGCGGGCCGCGTTCAACGTGGTCGTTGTCTCCTTCGACCGGAACGCCTCCCGGACAACGACGTCGATGGTCCGGATGGGCACCCCAAGCGACGACGCGGTGACCGCGTCCCGGCAGGTCGTTCTGTACAACGACACGACCTTCTCGTCGCCCGAAACGGGAACCATCTCGGCGGCCGCGGCGGACCCGGACCGGGAGTTCTACGCGTCGGATATCGATCCGGGCAACCGGTTGTTCAACATCGTGGAGGTGCGCATCACCGTATGGCGGATCTGACGCCCGACGATGGTGACCGGGGGCAACTCCTCCTCGTGGCGGGATTCGCAATCGCGGTGACCATCGTGGCCCTGGTGTTGCTGTTGAACACCGCCATCTACACCGAGAACCTCGCGACCCGGGACGTGGACACCGACTCGGGCGAGGCGCTGGCGTTTCGCGACACCGTCGAGGACGATCTCTGGACCGCCGTCGAGAGGACGGCGCTGAACGACGACGACGAAACCGATAGGGCAGACGTCGAGGCGAACGTCACCCGACGTATCGAACGGTTCGAGAACTACACCACACGGCACGTACTCGCCGGCGGCGCGGCCACCGACGTCGAGACAGTCGCCTTCCACGACGGGGCACGGGTGCGTCAGACCGACTCCGGTCGGAACCTGACCGACGGGTCGGACACCGCAAACTGGACGATCGCCTCGGACGTCAAGGACGTCCAACGGTTCGAACTGAACACCACCGGTGGACTGCGGTCGACGACCGACCCCGAAGGCGAGTCGCTCCGCCTCGATATCGTCGGCAACGGCGGGAGCGGGGACCGCTGGAGCCTCTACGTGTACAACGACACGACCGACGGCCCGACCGTCGCGGTCAAGAACGGCAGCGAGACAACCCCGACCGACGTCTGTGAGGACCTCGTTTCCGGCCCGCCACGTGTCGGGGTTCGAGCCGGCACGATCAACGGTGCCGGCTGTGGCGGCATCGACTTCGCGGCGGGAACGACCCCGCCGTACAACGTTACCATTACGCACGGCGACCGATCGCAGGGGACGTACGACGCGGTGTTGAACACGACGACCGTCGACGGTAGCTTGGACGACACCGCCCCGCTTGCGTCCCCGTACTGGGTGCCGGTCGTCTACGGATTCGACGCCAACCTCACCTACCAGTCGTCGACGCTCACCTACCGATCACGCGCCGGGATTTCTCCGACGCCTCGGTCGGCCGACGACATGTTGCGGTTCGCCAAGGACTCGGGCGAGGCGGTTCGAACCAGCGACGGCGACGTTCTCGAGTTCCGTATCGAAAACACCGCCGGTGAGAACGTGACAGTCGAGGCGTTCGCCGTCGACGCGACGGGGGTCGGCGCGGGTATCACCATCGACGACGGGAACGCCCCGGAGCTCGATATCCAACGGACCGACGTACAGATCGGCGAGGCAAACAGGGCTGGCCAGTTCGACGCCAACGGAACCAGCTACGACTTCGTCGCCGACAGCGACGGGAGCGGGCAGTACGCCATCATCGGTGCGGGCGTCGACGACGCCGAGGTGGATATCCGCCGGCTCAGTCAGGACCTCGGGACGATGGAAATCACCTACGACAGGTCGGAGGCCGACCTGACGATCACGTTCGTTCTCGGCGACGGAAGCGAGGAGGTGTTTTATCTTCATGAACGGTAGCCGTCCACGATCGGACCGCGCCGTTTCGACGGCCCTTGGCTACGTGCTCACCCTCGGTATCGCGACGATCCTCATCAGCGGCCTGCTCATCGCGGCCGGTGCCGCCGTTGAGGACCAACGCGACGCGACGACGCGAGGCTCGCTCCAGGTCGCGGGTGAACGGCTGGCGTCGAACCTGATGTCGGCCGACCGACTCGCGGAGACGTCCGGGTCGCGCGAGGTGTCCGTCGCTGCCGCCCTTCCGGGTCGGATCGCCGGCACCGGATATCAGGTGACGGTGGACCCGGCGGCTTCGACGCTCGTTTTGGAGTCGGACGACCCCGTGGTGACGGTGCGGGTCAGTTTCACCACCACCACGCCCGTCGACGCCGTGGCCGTCCGGGGCGGCGACCTCCGGATCGTTCTCTCGGGCGGCAGCCTGGAGGTGCGTTCAACGTGACCCGACCGCGGGCACAGAGCGAGACCATCGGCTTTGTTCTCGTGTTCGCACTGATCGCCGCCTCGACCGGTATCGTCTACGTCGCCGGCTTCCAAACCCTCGACGACGCCCGGACCGCCGAAGAACTCCAGAACATGGAGCGGGCCTTCGACGTGCTTGACGACAGCATCGACGACGTGGCCCGTCGGGGCGCGCCCAGCCGGTCGACCGAGGTCCGTCTCGGCAACGGCGACCTCGCCTTTGGCGATAAGACGCGGATCAACGTCACGACGAACGTCTCGTCCGAATCCGTCGAGATATCCACACAGCCGATCGTTTATCGACTCGGCGGCACCGAAATCGTCTACGTCTCCGACACGGTGATGCGGACCGACCGCGGGGACTCCGTGGTGCGGTCCGATCCCGCGGTGGTGGCGACCGACCGCCGGGTCGTTCTCCCGCTGATCGACGTCGACGCGGCCGGAAGCCGGACCGGCATCGGCGGCGACACGACGGCGCTGGTCCGAGCACAGTCGAAAAGCCCGCCGAGAACGCTGTCGGTCGCTCCCGACGCCGGGCGGGTGACGGTCACGGTCACGGTCGAGTCGTCACGGACAACGGCGTGGCAGCGGTTGTTCCAGCGACACGGGTTCTCCTGTGGCCCGGCAGGCGCGACGGTCTCCTGTTCGACAGACACCGACGAACTCCACGTCGTCTGGACCACGGCGAGTGTCGACCTTCTCCGCTGACTACCCGTTCTCGATGTCGACGGATGTTACCGACACGTGGAGATACAGGACCCGTGGCTCCGCGCCCCCGAGGTTGAGTTCGATATCCCGGACGGCGGGGTCGTAGCCAAAGTCGTTTGCCGGCAGTCCGTTGATCTCCACGCTGCCGCCGACGAGGCCGCCGACAAGCACTCCGTTCCCGTTGAGGTCGACGTTGGACTCGGGCGCGTAGAGCAACCCGACGAAGATTGCGTTGCCGTCCATGTCGACCTCCCCCGAGGAATGGACGAGCACCCGGAACCGTTCCGCGCTCCCACCTTCGTTGGCCTCGCCGAAGTCCGCGTCGTTTCTGACGTAGACGGTGACGTTGTTCGGCCCGGTGACGTCGACGGTCTTGGGTTCGAACGAACCGTTCACCACCAGATGCACGTCGCCGTCACTCGTGTTGACCTCGATCTCGTCGTTTTTCACGTCGCTTTCGGTGTAGTAGGTTCCGGCGTCGTCGAACTCGTCGTCGGTTTCCCAGCTGTTACACCCGCCGCCACGGCAGTCGTCGATCCGGTCCTCGATCCGCCCGTCAGCCGATGGGTAGTCGGCCCCCGCCTGGGAGGGTGTCGGCGGGTCGCCACCGTTTGCCGTGATGCCGCCGTTGGTCGACGCGACGATGTTGTCGAACTCGCCTTTGAACGGCGTGACCAACTCGACGGTCGCGCTCTCGTCCGTGTGGTTGTAGGTGACGTTGCCGCCCGTTCGCTCCGCGAAGTAGGTGCCCCACGCCCGGTAGTAGTCGCTCTGGACGGTCACGTAGACCTGGCCCTCGGTCAGCGGGTTCGACCGCGTCGCGTTCGGGAACTGTCCGTCGGTCGGCGCCCGCTGGGTGATCCGAACGGCATGCCCGGAGAGCCCGTCGCTCCGAACCCGAACAAGCGGCAGGGTGAGCGTCCCCTGCTGATAGTGGAACTCGGGGGGTGACACCATCGTGCTCCCGTTCCCGTCCCGTCGCCAGACCCCGCCGCCTTGGTACGCGAGCGTCGTCGACCCGCGCTCGTAGGTCACGGTCCCGAGCTGTTCGTCCAAAATGGTCTCGTTGCCGTTCGTCCCGTTGATAACACGGACGATCATCCGACCCGAACTCTCGTCGACGGCCGTGGCGCCGCGGCCGGCCCGGCCGAAGCCGACCCGCTGTGTGTCCGACGAGCCGTGTGCGACGAGACTCGTCTTCGAGTCCAACTGCGTCATCGCGTGTTCCGCTTTTCCGATGTCGGCGGACGTGGTCGCGCCGTCGATGGCGCCCGCGCCGAACACCACCACCGCCCCGCTGCCTACGACCGTAAGCGCCACGAGGAGCAACACGGCGAGTGTCTCCGACTGGGCCGTCCGGTCACGCGCGAACCGGTCCAGCGACGGGCGTGGCATCGGCATTGATCGGAGCTAAACGGTGACCATATTAAAATCGGACGGCCGGTTCTCAGCGACGATACCGCCCGTTTCTCGACCGGCCCGTCGCCCACCGCGCCGTGGGGCCGTAGAGTCGCCCCGCTCGTCGTCGTGATCGAGCGAACGGCAGGCAATGAGACCGGACCGTGCGGTTTCTCAGATGTCGACCTCGGAGAGGTCATAAAACACCGCGTCGAAGTCACGTTCGCTCATTCCGGACTCCAATTCCTCGATGCGTTCTCTCGTGCGCTCGAACTCGGCTTTGAGCCGGAGATACTCCTCGCTGGTTTCGAGTTCGCCGGCACTTTTGTGTGATTCGAGGGCGGCGAGTTTCGACGCCGACGCAAAGAGGTCGGAGAGGTGTTGGTCGTACTGGTCGCGTTCGAGGAGCCCCTCGACGAGCCGACGGACGTCCTCCCTGAACACGGGCTTGACCACGTAGTCGTCGAAGCCCATCTTGAGGACGTCGAAGTCGGGCTCCACCGCCGTCACCATCGCTACCCTGACCGACAGCCCACGGTCCCGGATTGTCTCCAGTACCTCGTCGCCCGAGATGCCCGGCATCAGACGGTCAAGCAACACGACATCCACCTCCTCGTCGACACGCTCCAACGCGTCCTCGCCGGTCGTTGCGACGCGGACGTCATACTCCTCGGAGAGCCACTCGGCGAACAGTTCGGCCAGTTCGGTTTCGTCTTCTACGACGAGGATGCTGGGTGACGGGGTCATGGGGGGCACGCCGGCCACCCGTTCTTGCCACGGCACCCTAAAAGGTATTTCTGCCGAGTGGGGGGCCACCCGGTCAGGTGTCATCCGACGGTGTCCGCCGCTCGATCGTGAGCCTCCCACAGGCCGGACAGAGATAGTGGTCGCTCTCGTACCGCGACTCGCACTCCGAGCAGACGTACTCGAATCCTTGTTCCGGCCCCAGATCGAGCATCCCGTCGTAGCTGTACGGTGCAGTCACCGTTTCCACGCCCCGCTTGCATGACGGCCGCGTACTCCCCGGTGCATATTGCGATCCGTACCGCTACTTACCGGTCCATACTATCAAAAACTACCGGTCGGCCGGACGACCCCGCGCACCCGATGACCCGACCATCCGGCGACCGGCGACCGACTGCCGCCGCTACGCAGGGCTTACTTGTCTCGGCATCCACGCTCGAAGCATGACGAACCGCGTCGTCCAAGGTCGAATGGTGACCGCCGAGCGACTAGCCGAACTGATCGAGGGTGAACCGCCCATGGAAGCCGATGGCATCGAGGACGCCGACCGTCAGTGCCCCGACTGTGACGGTGACGTCCTCGCCGTGGCGTATATGCCCTCTGTCACGGAACTGGTCACGGGGTACAAGTGTCAGGACTGCGACTGGGCGGACGACGACCGATAACCGAAATCCCTTTAGCCTCCTTCAAATAATTAAAGCATGAGGGGTCGTGGCCAAGCCCGGCATGGCGACTGACTCCAGAGGCCACGCCCGGTGACGACACTCCAGCTGATATACCGAGCGCGCGACTGATCATCGCCGCGCGACGACGACCCTCTGGAGTACCGAGGCGCAACCGGAGATATCAGTCGATCGGGGGTTCAAATCCCTCCGACCCCACTC
>NZ_JAQCNJ010000041.1 GCF_028275055.1 Haloplanus sp. | reverse complement strand
CCGCACCTCGACGCCAAATTCGAATTTGGTCGCCTCACGAACCCGTTGATCGCAATCGATACCCAGGGGAGACTTCCACGGCTATCCGTCAACGATACCGTCTCGCCTCGGGATCTGGCCGGATCGGCGCTTGTGGTGGCAATTGCCTGCTACATGGGGTTCAGTGCCGGAGCCTCGAACGCGGCGAACGCAGTCGCCCCGCTTGTCGGCAACGGGTCGCTTGACCCCAGCCCGGCGATTCTCCTCGCAGTCGGGGCCATCAGCGTGGGCGGCTTTACGATTGCTCGGCGGACGTTGGCGACCGTTGGCAACGATATCACTGAGATGCCGATTCTGGCTGCGCTCATCGTCTCGACCGTAGGGGCGACGATCATCACCGTCCTCTCGTGGCTCGGAATTCCAGCCAGTCTCGCCGTGAGCACGACCAGTTGTATCATCGGACTCGGCTGGGGCCGTGCAAGCCGAGCGCAGACGCTCGCGGAGATAATCACACAGTCCCCTCCCGGTGACTCCGCTCCAAAGTTTACCACCGGTGCACTCAAAATTCACTCAGTTGAATATACCAGAGGAGTCACTGCGGGCCCAACTGTGGGTGAACTCGCTGAAGGCGAGACCCCTCACCCGAACAGAAAGCACACAGTCGGGGATGGTGTGTCCGGTGTTGGAGAAAAAGACCCGGAGGAACTCTCCGCCGAAGGCCTGTTCCACCACACAGCGGCGGCTCGCGTCGTGACACTCTGGGTGATCACCCCGATGATGTCGTTCGCGGGGTCCTATGTCCTGTTTTCACTCCTCGGCTGAGAGAACACCTCGTCTGGCCATCGGTCTCGACTGTGGTCGGAGGCACCGCCCATCTACAGGAATCGCACGCAAACGGTAGGATCGATATCGTTGATATCAGGATCGCTGTACTGACCTGATCCGCTGCATTCAGGACAAAGTTACTGACAGCACCTCGGTAACTCACTCAGACACTGCTGAATACAGCGTACATGTTCATCGAAGAGTTCAAACAACAGAACCGTTGACGGTGGTGTAGCGTGGTTTTCCAGTACCAATATTTATTTTTCACAGATACCACCATTAGAAGGGAAGCTAATGGCATGGAAAAATAAAGTCAAAAAACAACTCATCCAGTATCAGCGAGATGAAGACACATCTAAATTCAGTTTGCAAAAATGTTATCAGTTCTCTGAGGACGGACTTTCGGCAGAATATCCGGATAATACTTCCGTTTGAGCAAAAATCAGGCAAGTGCTTCAGCAGTTACGAGATCAGGGTGGAATCAGATTCAAAAATAATAGCGAAAATTACATTTATACTGGCGAGGAGGATTCGGAAGACAGGGAACTGAATAGTGTCGAAATTATTGAACAGCTGGAATCCGAGTTCAAGAACTTCTGAAACGCTGGAAGGACTATTTTTCAACTAAATTGGTATTGATGTATACACTCTCCGTGTTCAGCAACGCCCCCGTCACCCACTCGATCTTTGTCACTAACGGCGACCGGTGCAGAGACGTAGTTCACCACGTCTCGTCATCGACCGATATCAGAGCCCCCGACACCGCTAATGCGTCGCGCTTGGGTCAATGATCCGTTCGAGGTCGAACAACTGCAGATCGTCACGGTCGGCCGCTGCTTCCCGAACGGATCGCGTGAACCCGTTTCGGGCGAACAGCGCATACTCGTGATTGAGTTCGCTCCCATCGGGCGACCATCGAATTTCATCAGTATGGTCTTCGAGCGAGGCGAGCGCGCTGTAATCGAGCGGCGCGGACGTGAACTTGCACTCCCCCGTCACCATCGTTCCGTCTGCAGCGAACCCAACCACATCCACCTCGTACTCGTTGTACCACCAGCGGCCGATATCGGTGAACAGCAGATCGGGATAGCAATCAGGAAGGATGGCCTGACAGCGATTTTCGAACTCCCGACTCACGACGTCCGCAAGCTCCGGTTCGATGACCGCCTCGTAGGCGTCGACGCCCAACCGCTCGTGCCGGTCTTCGTTGCCGTAGACGAACCGGAACCAGAACCTGAACAACGGATCGAGAATCCGGTACCGCCCGCGGCGTGACTTCGTCTTGTCCTCCGTCACCGGCACCTCACGTTCGACCAGTCGCAGCCGCTCCAGTTTCTGCGTGTACGTCGAAATTTGCTTACCATCGATCCCGATCGTTTGTGCGATATCGTTCGACGCCGTGTTTCCGGCCGCGATCGCTTTCAGAATGGCAAAGTACCGGTTCGGCTCGGTCAATTCGGTGCGAAGCACGTACTCCGGCTCGTCGTGCAGGAACCCCTGTCGTGACAGCAGCGACCCCTGAATGACCGTTCCGAGGTCGTCGTCCAGTTCGACGCCGTCCAGATAGTACGGTGTCCCGCCGAACACACCCAACGCGAACAGCAGCCGTTCGGGGGTATAGCTCTCGGGGAAGAACGTGCGCGCGGCAGCAAAATCGAGTTGACGGAGGTCGATCTTCTCGGTGAACCTGCCGTACAGCGGACTGTTCCCGAGGAGTGTCGACTCCTCCATCATACTGATCGAGGATCCGACGAGGACGAGGGTCACGCCAGTGTCACGCAATTCCTGATCCCACAGTCGCTGGATCACCGACGGGAGGCTCTCGTCGGCATCGATCAGGTATGGGAACTCGTCCAGTACGATGACCGCATCCTGGTCGGCGAGATACCCGAGCAACGACTCCCACTCGTTCTCGATCCGGTCGATTCCTGGAAACGACGCTGCCGCCACGTCCACGAACGCATCCAGTTGGATCCGTTGAGTTGTTTCGGTTGCCTGGTACAGGACGGCGTCATCGCGGCCGTCCAGTGACTCTCGGACGAGTTCGGTCTTCCCGAGACGGCGACGCCCGACAATCACGACCATGTCGGCGTCGTCCGACGCATAGCAATCTCGAAGCCGACTGAGTTCGTCCTCCCGATCCACGAAGCGCTCCATATCCTCTGATTGGCGTCCAGCCACATGAAATTCCTGAATAGCCTAACCCAGAATAGCCCAATCTGGAATAGGCTATCCGGAAACTGTTTTCTGGATATAATACGGTGACAGCAGAAACGACCGATCGACGCAACCGACGTGTTGCCCCCACAACGAGCGAACGATTATTGGGGTATCGCTCTCGGTCATCAACGAAGGCACGACAGCGGCGACCCGCATTCACAGTATGAGTGAACTCCAGATTGCCCGAAATTTATGTTCGGCTCGGCAAACGTGGAAATATGGGTTTCAGGCAGTCACGCGGTCGAATCCGTTGGCTCAGAATCGTGTAAACGCTGGATGGGCCCTGCCGGATTCGAACCAGCGATCACCCGGTGTCCCATGGCGACGACGGGCTCGTCGGCCAGTATGAGCCGGGGGCTTTAACCGGACTAAGCTAAGGGCCCGCATTTTGCTACTCTGTCGCCGTCGTCTTGAACGTGCCGGACCCTTTCGAGGCGGAGCACGAGACCAAAAGGTTGAGTACGCACATTCTCTACTAACTGGACAACCATGGACGCCGTCGGCGTCGTGATCCGCCGACAACCCCCACGTCGCGCACACCTATGACAGACACGCTCGCCTCCAACGTTCTTCTCGTCACCGTCGATTCCCTGCGGACCGACGCTATCGAACCGTACGGCGGCGAGTACGAGACGCCGACGTTTTCGGCGATTGCAGACCGGGGTGTCGTTTTCGAAAACGCCTTCGCGCATGGCAACTGGACGCCGATGTCGTTTCCGTCCATCCTCGCGTCGCGTCCGGCCTTTGCCGACACCGGGCGCATCGGCGTCGACGGCGCGACGACGCTCGCGGAACGCGTCCGTGACGCCGGCATCGCGACCGGCGGATTCAACGCCGCGAACGGCTTTCTGACCGAACACTGGGGCTACGACGACGGCTTCGGCGACTTCGACGCGTTCGTCGGTGGCGGCGGCGACGGCCGGGCGGGCGAGTTTGTCGCCGCACACCCCACGTGGGGGGCGTGGCTGCAACTTCTCACCTCGCCGTTCCGACGGGTCGGCAACATCGTCCGTGGTGGCTCGGACGAACAGCCGTTTACCGACGCCTCACGGATGCTCGACATCGAGCGCGGCGCCACCTCGTTCGTCGCCGAGACCGACGAGCCGTTTTTCCTGTGGATCCACTACATGGATGCACACACGCCTTACGTTCCCGCGCCCCGCTACCTCCGCGAGATGTCCGACCGGCGGGTCGGTAAGGTTCGGATGCTGGTCGCACACGTCCGGACCGGCCTGGGCTGGTCGGTTGGCGACCGCACTCTCGCCGATCTTCGTACCTTGTATCAGGGCGCGGTCCGGCAGATCGACGCCAGTTTGGCGCGGGTTCTGTCGTCGCTCGACGACGCGGGCATCGGTGACGACACCGCCGTTGTCGTCGCCGGGGACCACGGCGAGGAGTTCATGGACCACGGCCATCTCTCGCATTACCCCAAGCTCTACGACGAACTCGTCCACGTCCCGCTCATGATCGATATCCCGGGGCTGGAATCCAGCCGGGTGGCCGCCCACGTCGGCCTTGATGCCATCTCGCCGACGGTCTGTGACATACTCGGCATCGACCCCGCCGACGGCTGGACCGGGAAGAGCCTCGTCCCGACGATCCGTGACGGGAGCGCACCACGGTCAGATCCCGTGGTGAGCGTCGCCGTTCGCGGCGACGACGTGACACAGCAGCCGATCCCTCGCCGCCTCGAGGAGGGTGACCTGCTGGTGAGCGCCCGGGAACGTGACTGGGCGTACATTCGAAACACCGTCACCGGGGCCGAGGAACTGTACGACCGACGGTCCGACCCGGAGCAGCGGACGGATCTGTTGGCTGCCGATGACTCGGTGGCTCCCGAGACCCCCGCCGCTCGCGCCCACGACCGCCTCCGCGATGCCGTCCGCGACCACGTGGCCATCTTGGAAGCCATCGACCCCAACGACGATGACGACGGCATCGGCGACGACATCGAGACTCGACTCGAAGCCCTTGGCTACCGGTAACCCATCGATGCTTCGACGCCTCCTGCGGGCGGTGCTTGTCGGTCCCGAGGCGTCTCAGATCCGGCGGTTCTTTGTCGTCGGAACCGTGGCGGCCGGGTTTCAGACGGCGATGCTCGGCGCACTCGTCGAGGTCGGCGACCTCCAGTATCTGTTGGCTGCCGCCCTCTCCATCGAGACGACAATCCTTCTCCAGTACGGCGTCAACAACCGCTGGACGTTCCACGCCTCGCGACACGACGGGTGGCGGGAGTACGCGAACGGGCTCTTCCGGACGAACCTGGTCCGTGGTTCTGCCATTCCGATCCAACTCGGCGTCCTGTACGCTCTCGTCTCGGCCGCGGCCGTTCCGTACCTCGTCGCCAACGGCGTCGGTATCGTGATCAGCGGTGTCTACCGCTACCTGCTCGAATCGCGGTGGACGTGGGGCTGACCTGTCGGCCGGCGAACGCGTCGCTGTTCGGTCACACACCGCAAAGAAGCGCCGTCGCCAGGGCTCGAACCTGGGACCACCTCGTTAACAGCGAGGTGCTCTACCATCTGAGCTACGACGGCTTCGACCTGGCGTAATCGCAGTTGGCTCAAAGGGCTTTCGTTTTCACCCGCTCCCGTCGGCCGGTCGGGGGCGACCGACACGCTTTCGCCCGCACGGCCGAATCGGTGTTACATGAGCGAGTTCGACGCCGTCGCCGCCCGCGTGTCCGACCGCGTGACGCCGGACGAGGCGGAACGCGAGGCGCTCCGGTCGGCCGTCGACGCCCTGACCGGCCGGATTCGGGATGCCGTCGCCGACCTCCCGGTCGACGGGCGGATCGTGCAGGTCGGCTCGACCGCCCGCGGGACGTGGCTCGCCGACGACCGCGACATCGACCTGTTCGTCTGCTTTCCCCCCGACACCGACCGTGCCGACTTGGAGACGTACGGTCTCTCTGTCGGCCGGACGGCGCTCCCCGACGCCCGCGAGGAGTACGCCGAACACCCGTACGTCACCGGCGAGTTCCACGGCTTCGACGTTGATCTCGTCCCCTGCTACGACGTCGAGGACGCGACCGCGATCCAGTCGGCGGTCGACCGCACCCCATTCCACGACGCCTACCTCCGGGAGCGCCTCACCCCGGAGCTCGCAACCGACGTGCGCCTGTTCAAGGCCTTTCTCATGGGGATCGGTGCCTACGGGAGCGACCTCAAGACCCGCGGGTTCTCGGGCTATCTCTCCGAACTGCTCGTTCTCGAGTACGGCGGCTTCGAGGCGCTGCTTCGGGGGGCCGCCGACTGGCGACCCCCCGTTCGCTTCGACCCCGAGAATCACGGCACCGAGTCGTTCGACGACCCACTCGTCGTGATCGATCCCACCGACCCCACGCGCAACGTCGCCGCCGTCTGTGCGCCGGAGAACGTCGCTCGCCTCCAACACTACGCCCGGAACCTCCTCGACGACCCATCCGACGAGCCGTTCGTGTCTGCCGACCCCGATCCCATCGACGCCGACGCCGTCCGCGCCCACCTCGACCGCCGGGGAACAACCCCGGTCGCCGTCGTTTTCGAGACACCGGACATCGTCGACGACCAACTCTACCCGCAACTCCGAAAGTCACTCAACGGGATCGCAAGCGAACTCGACCGCCGTGGCTTCAAGCCGGTCCGGTCGACGACGGCCGCCGGCGACCGCGCCGTCCTGTTTGTCGAACTCGCGGTCGACGAACTCCCGACTGTCCGCCGACACCGTGGCCCGCCGGTCCACGTCCGTGAGCACGCGACCGGATTCTACGACGCCTACGCCGACGGCGACGCGTACGGTCCCTTTCTCGATGACGGCCGCTACGTCGTCGAGCGGTCCCGCGAGTTCAGCACCCCCGGCGAACTCCTCGGGGGCGACGCCATCTTCCAGGTGGCTCTTGGCACACACGTCGAACGCGCCCTTGAGGACGGCTACGAGCTACTGGTCGGCGAGGCGGCCGCGTCGCTGGCCGACGAGTTCGGCGTCGCTTTCGCGCGCTACTTCGATCCCACGCCTTAGAGGTCGTGGGTCGAGCGGACCCGATCGAGCAGGCTTCGGGTGGCGTCGATCGGGTCGTCGTCGCTGGCCACCGGCGCCCGGCCGTCGAACGTCTCGTGAACGGTCGCGACGCTCTCCGAAAGCGTATCCAGCCCGTAGCCACCTTCGAGAACGAACGCGAGGGCAGCACCCATCTCACCGGCCACCTCACGAACCCGATCGGCCAGGAGTGCGTAGCCCTCGGTCGAGACGCGCAGCCGTGAGATCGGATCGTGGCGGTGGGCGTCGAAGCCCGCGCTGACGAGGAGGAGGTCGGCGTCGAACCGCTCGATGGCGGTCGCGATCGCCTCGAACGCCGCCAAACAATCCGCGTCTCCCGCGCCCGACCGGAGCGGGACGTTGAGCGTCGTCCCCTCGCCTGCGCCCGTCCCGACCTCGTCGACCGCGCCTGTGCCCGGAAACAGACCTTTCTCGTGGATCGACGCGTAGAACACGTCCTCGCGGTCGTAGAAGATATCCTGGGTGCCGTTGCCGTGATGGACGTCCCAGTCGAAGACCGCCACCCGGTCGGCATCGCCCCGGGCGATGGCCGTCCCCGCGGCGACGGCGGCGTTGTTGAAAAAACAGAACCCCATCGCGTTGTCGGCAACGGCGTGGTGACCCGGTGGTCGGCCGAGCGAGAACGGCGTCTCGCGGCCGTCGTCGCCCGCGAGGGCGCGCTCAGCGGCCCACTGTGCGAGTCCCGCACTCGTCAGCGCGGCCTCCCACGTCCCCGACGAGGCAACGGTGTCCGGATCCCAGTCACCCCCGCCTTCGGCACAGAACGAGCGGAGATCGTCGATGTAGCCGTCGTCGTGGACGACCGACACCGACTCGGCCGACGCCGGGTCGGCCGAAACGTATTCGACACCGTGACGGCGGGCGAGCTGTCGGCGGACCGCCCGCAACCGGTCGGGCGTCTCCGGGTGTCGGGCGCCGGTGTCGTGGTCGAGACAGGTCTCGTTGTAGCCGAACTGCATCTATTCGAAGAGGGCGAAGTACGTCTGGATGTCCTCGGCCTGGATCGTTCGCCTGTCGGCGTGGTCGGCGAGCGTTGCCGCCGCCGAGGCGACGTTGTCGGCGTAATCCTCCAGAATATCGGCGAGGGCGATTCGTGCGTCCATCGAGACGCGGTAACGATTGCCGATGTCGAGCCGTGCGATCCGGTCGACCGGCGCGACCGGCAGTTCGAGCGAATCGCGGTTGACCACCCGTTCGACGCCGAAGTCGGCGGCCATCAGCGTTTTTCGGCCGTCCGCCGTCGCCTCCTCGGCCGCACCGACGGCGAGGTCCGCCCCGTGGCGCTGGATGCGCCTCGCGAGTTCCTCCGCCGCGTCCGCGCTCACACGGAGGTCGCCCGCGTTCCGACGGATAATCGTGTCTACCGGGGCGAACGGTAATTCGACGCTCATACCCCGATACGTGTCCGTGGCGCGTATAATCCTTTCCGTCGGTACAGCGGTTAGTGTACCTCGTCGGCGTCGATCCGTCCGTCTCGGAGCGGCCCACGGACCGTCACCTCCTCACCGAGACGGAGGTCGGCGTCCGTCTCGACGCTTCGCGTCTCCGCCCCGTCGTCGAGAACGACCGGATCGCCCGCCTGGACGACCGTCCCGGTGAACTGGACACGCCCCTCGTCGGCATCGGTGGCACCGTCCGTCGCAACGTCGGTGTCGTTTTGGGTTGTTGCCCCGTCCCCGCCCGCGTCGTCGCCGAAGGTGCCCAGTCCCGGACTGCCGCCACCGCCCGCTGGGTCCGTGCCGGCGTCACCGCCGGCGTCGGCACCCGGTGCGTCCGCCGGCGGATCGGTCACGGCCACCGTGGACCGCCACCCGGCGGATGCCTCCAGGTCGTCTTTCCATCCTTCTTGAATCTCGGCGTCGGTGACGACGACGTAGTCCGCGAGGTCGATATCAAGGTCGGCCTTCTCACCCCAGAGCGCGACCCGGATGTCGCCGGTCTCGTCTTTGATTCGGACGTTGCGCACCTGTCCCTCCGAACCGTCGTCGCGGTCGAACGTCCGTTTTGGATCGGTCTCGATGACGCCGCCGGCCAGATCGGCCGTCTCCCCGAGTTCGAGGTCGCCGACGGCCGTCGTTTCCGGGTCGTAGGTGATCTCCTCGTCGATCTCCTCGACCGCCCCCCGAGACCCCACGTGGAGTTCGAGGTCGCCGTCGCGTTCGCGGACGTAGCCGTCGACAACCTCGACCGAGGTGTCGGGATCGAGTTCCGCGGCCCGGTCGGCCTTCTCGTCCCACAGCGTCACCCTGACGCGTCCCGTCTCGTCGCCGAGAGTCAGGTTGGCGACCCGGCCCTCTGAACCGTCGTCGCGGTCGAACGTCCGGACCGAATCGGTCGATAACACCCGTCCTTGGAGGTTCACGTCCGACAGACCGAGCGAGAGATCCTCGATGCGGTAGGTGTCGTGTATCTGTACGTCGACCTCGGCATCGGGATCCGGTTCCGCCTGATCCGCGCTCACCTCGACGCCGCTGTACCCTTCCTGTGGCCGGCCCTTGATCCGGAGGACCTCGCCGACCGCGAGTTCGTCGTCCGCGATGGACTGGGCCATACGGTCCCAGAACGCCACCCGGATCTGTCCGGTCTCGTCCGCCACCTCGACGTTGATGACGCGGCCCTCCTCCCCGGACTCGCCATCGCCGTCGCCGTCACCCTCGCCGTTCTCGCTGGCGTCCCTGTCCGTGTCGTCGCGGTCGAACGTCCGTAACTCGCCGATACCGACGACCTTCCCGAGAAACTTCACCTCGTCCATCCCGGGTTCGATATCCGCGATGCCGCTCACCTCCTCGTCTTCCAGTTCGTGGGCGATGAGCATCGCCGCCGTCTCCTCGTCGGCGAGCCCCCCCATCTGCTCGACCTTGTCGTGGACGGCGGCCTCGAACTCCTCGAACGCCACGTCGGTGTCGAGGTCCTCGTACACGTCCTCGATTACACCCATCGTACCGTGCAACAGGCGAACCCTCCGGTTAAGCGTTGTCCTTGGCCGAACGCGGCGCTTCGGTCTTTCGATCGGTGTGTGGACACGGCCGACGTTCGGCCCGGTCTCGGTTATGAAGCTTCGGGCCACTCGGTGACCGTCTGCCGACCCCCCGGGGGGTCGTGGACGACCCGGACCGCCGTCGGTTCCTGAGCCACCGTCACCCTCGCGATGTACCCACGGTAGATGAGTGCCTCCGTACAGGCGGTGTCGGGCGGCGCGTCGCGCCGCGTCGTGACGACCACGGTCACCCGGTCGGCTTCGACCGTCGTCGGCCCGAGGGCGGCGACCGCACAGCCGTTCGGTCCCGTAACACAGCCCTTGACCCGAACCCGTGTCCTCGAGACGCTCACCGCCGCCGTCTCGGGGGTCTCGCACCGACCCGTATCACGGAGCGTCCGATCGGTCACTCCGTCGGTTCGGTCCGGGCCACCGCCTCCGCCCCCCGGCGCACCGACACAGCCAGAAAGGGCCACGAGGCCGAGGGGAGTCGCCCGGAGCAGGGTCCGCCGATCCATATCCCCGTGTCGACCGGCGATGACATACTTCTTCGGGACCCACAAACTGTTGTTTGACCGACCGTCGCGAACGGATCGTAACCGTCTTAAACCACTCCCCGATAGAAGCGTATGAGTCCTGGTAGGGTAGTGGACTATCCTCTTGGCTTGCGGAGCCAGGGACCGGAGTTCAAATCTCCGTCAGGACGTTCCTCCTGTGTCTCTTTTCGCGTACGCCCGCGTATGCTCTGCGCCACCGCGCGCGGGACCCCCTCGGGGCACTCCTGCTGACACCACACCGACGAGCGCGGCGGGCCGTCGGCAGAGACGGACCACAGTACTCTGAGCGGCCGAGCTCTCTCACTCCGACCGCGCCCGGTGCTTCCACGCCGCCTCCTGTCGGCGCTCGGCGACGTGTCGCCGACCGTCGGCAACCCGGTCGTGGACCCGGTCACCGAACGTCACCACGCTGTCGAGGAGCGTCGACTGGAACGTCTCGAGAACGTCGTACGACCACCGACCCGACGGGTCGTCCCCACACGACGGCAGAACGCCCCGCGGTAGGTGTTCGTCGCGCAGGCGGTTCGCCGGTCGCTCGTGGCCGGCCTCGCGGAGCAACCGCTCGGCGGTCGCCAGGTGGTCCATCGCCCGGCCGGTGCTGTGGTGAAACGAAACGAGTTGGCCGTGTGCCCGGTGGATATGCTCGACACCCAGTTCCACCTCGTGTAGTGCCTCGCGTTCGACGTCGGTCAGTTCGTCCGGTTCAGCTTCGTTCATGTTGTACGGTACCATCTCACGAAACATGTCGGTTACGGCGCGATGACTTTTCAGCCTCGGCGGTCAATGGCCGGGCATGGACGCGGCACTCCGCGCCGGAATCGCCCTTTACAACGCCGGCGAACACCACGCCGCACACGACCCGTGGGAGGGTGAGTGGCTCGACCTGGAGGCGGGGACCGACGACGAGCGACTGCTCCACGGGCTTATCCAGTTCACCGCGGCGATCTACCACGCCCGAACCGGCAACTGGGGCGGAGCGACGGGACTCGCCGCCAGCGCCGGCGACTATCTCGACGGCCTCGATACCCCGTACCGCGGCGTCGACGTCGCCGCGCCGCGCCGCGCCATGGCGACGCTCGCGACAGATCCGGCGGTTATCGAGCGTCGCCGTCCCCCACCGCTCCGGTATAAGCGACAGCGGCTTCGGCTCGCGGATCTCGCGTTCGAGGGCGTTGCCGCGGCCGCGCCGGCCATCGCGGCCGAACACGAGTACGACAAGGCGACGGTCGACCGGGCGGTTGCCTACGCCCGCGAGGAGGTCGCCAGCGGCGACCGGACGTTGTTTACCGGCCCGCTCTTCGAGTTCGTTACCGCCGAGGAGCCCAACCGGGCGCTCGTCGCCCGACGACTGCGCCATCACGTCGACCGCCGGGACCGGGAACACGACGACGCGGCCGGACTGTTCGACTGACCCCGCGTTCAGATCACCGAGACGGCGTACGCAAGCGACGAAAACACCATCAGGAAGACAAGCACGAGCGCCATGAGTTGTTGGCGATCCATACAAGCATCTGCGGCGTAAGCGTCGAGTACCTTTCGCCGCTCCGGCTCGGTCACCGTCACGCCTCGTCTCTTGGCTCGCCCGCCAGCGTGTACGCCGCCGAGTCGTCGTCTGGGTCGTAGCCGAGCACCTCGCGGGCACGGTCGATGGAGTAGTACTTTCGCTCGTTGTCGGAGATCCCGTAGACGATTTCGTACCCGTAGTCGGCCCGGATACAACGGTCGAAGAGGTGGGCACAGTCGCGATGTGAGAGCCACATGGCCTGTCCGCGCTCGTAGTTGCGTGGCGGGTGGCCCTGGGTGAGGTTGCCGATGCGGACACAGACCACCGAAAGCCCCTCGACGTCGTGGTAGTAGCGGCCGAGCGTCTCGCCCGCGGCCTTGCTCACGCCGTAGAGGTTGCCAGGGCGGGGGAGTTCGCTTCCGGTGAGCAGGTGGTCGTCGTCGGTGCGGTACATCTCGGGGGTGCGTGCGTCGGTCTCGTAGGCCGAGACGGCGTGGTTCGAGGAGGCAAAGGCCACCTTCTCGACGCCGGCTTCGACCGCCGCCTCGAACACCGTCTGCGTGCCGTCGATGTTGTTCTCCAACACCGAGTTCCACGGTGCTTCCGGTCGGGGATCGCCCGCGAGGTGGATCACGGCTCCGACGTCCGCCATCGCGCCGACCACGGCCGTTCTGTCGGTTACGTCCGCGACGACGACGTCGTCCTCGTCGACGCCCAGCGGGAGGCGGTCGCTCGACAACGGTTCCCGGTCGAGCAGCCGCCAGTCGTAGGTGTCGCCGATCCCGTGCAGGATGGCCTGTCCGACGCGCCCGCCCGCGCCAGTCAGTAACACCGGGTCGTCCATTCGGACGGTATTGGGACCACCGAACCCAAGTAATGACCGGTTCCACGCGCCGACAGGGCTTACCCACGCCGGCCCCTCGGGCACCCATGGCCAGCGACCCCCAACACGCCTGTTTCGAGGCGGGGATCAAGTTCGGATCGCTCTATCATCAGTTCGCCGGCACGCCCGTCTCGCCCGACAGCGCCGGGAGCCTCGAACGCGCGATGGAGAACGCCATCGAGAACCAACCGTTCTGTGTGGCCGTGACCGTCGACATCGACGAGGCGGCGCTACTCGACGCCGCCGACGATCACGGCTACGTCGAACTCACGGGCCGGTTCATGGAGGTCGAGATGCGAATCGAGTACGAGGGTATCGTCGTCGACACCGAGATGACGATGCGCGACGGATACCCGCTGATGCGCCTCGTCGACGTCGACTGACGCCGCCAGTCGATTTCACGTTCGCGCCCACGTCCACGCCCGCGTTCACTTTCACTTTCGGGCGTGCGTTTAACTCACACGGCGGCGAACGATCGGGTATGAGTCAGACGACGCTCGGCGACGACGAACTCTTCGGCGAGGCGGCGGCCGAGGTGCGCGCGGACGTGGAGGAACATCTCGGAAAGGCCCGCGCGGAACTCCCCGACCCCGACGAGGTCTGGGCGGCCGACGCCGACAACGTCCTCGGGGTGTTGAACGGCCTCCGGTCGGCGCTCGACGCCGGCGACGCCGAGGACCACCTCCGACAGGCAAAAAAGTGGTACACCATGGGTGACCGCGCCGACGCCTTCGACGACGCCGCCGACCTCGCGGCGGCCATCGAGGAGTTGGAGACGCTGATCGAGTCGATCGGCGACGCCCACGACGACGTGAGCGACCTCACGAACGCCGTGCCGGAACTCCGCGGGACGCTTCGGAATCTCGACGACGACCCGGCGAACGACGCGTGATCACCGCGAAACCGGTCGCGTTTCGACGCCCGCTAGTAGTCTCGCCAGCGCGTCCGCGGAGCGGTCGAGCAGTGTTTCCCCGAGGTGGGCGTCACCTGCGTCCGGGTCGCCGACGACGCCGTTCTCGGTGAACTCCGCCGAGTCGTGAGCGAGGTTCGTCCCCGAAAGCCAGTCCCCCCAGCCCTCGCTGGCCCCTTCGCGGGCCTTCTCGATCCGTTCTTCCCGCACGAGGTCGGGGTGTGTCGCGCGCAACAGCGCCGTTTCCAGTGGCCCGCCGTGGCCCATCTCGGACCCGTGGTCGCCGACCGCCTTGAACCAGGTGAACGGGACGGTGTAGGCGTCGTCGTGACGCGAAATCGTCGCGGTCACCTCGCCCAGCGCGGGAACGTTCCCACCGTGGCCGTTGACGACGACCACCCGATCCATGCCGTGGTGGGCGAGACTGCCGACCACGTCCCGGACGTAACTCCGAAACGTGTCGGGCGACACCCAGAGTGTCCCCGCGAAGTCGCGGTGTTCCTCCGCGACGCCGATAGGGACCGTCGGTGCGACGACCACCTCCCCGTCGTGCCGCTCCGCGCCCGCCTCGGCGACCGTCTCCGCGTGGAGGGCGTCGGTCCCCAGCGGCGCGTGCGGGCCGTGTTGTTCGGTGCTGCCGACCGGCAGAACGGCGAGGTCGGCGTCGGTGCTCTGAACGTCCGTCCACGTGGCGTCGGTGAGTCGCATACCTCCCGTCCGGGCCCAAGGGGCTTCAACTCTAGTCGTCGCCGTCGCCGACCGCGGGCCGGCCGCTCGCGGCGTCGTACTCCTCGCCGTCGACCTCCGCTTTCGCTCCCCGCCGGGTGGCCCGTTCGACGAACTCCTCGGGAAGGTCGTCGATTTCGCCCGCCTGCACGCCCCAGAGGCTGGCGTAGAGCCCGTCCGAAGCGAGCAGATCCTCGTGTGTGCCACGCTCCCGCACCCGGCCGTCGTCGAGAACGACGATCCGGTCTGCGTCCTTCACCGTCGAGAGGCGGTGGGCGATGACGAACGTCGTCCGGTCGGCGGTCAGCCGATCGAGCGACCGCTGGATCAGCATCTCCGTCTCCGTGTCGACGTCGCTGGTCGCCTCGTCGAGGATCAGGATCTCGGGATCTTTGAGCATCGCTCGCGCGATGGTGAGACGCTGGCGCTGGCCCCCCGACAGTTTCACGCCGCGCTCCCCGACCATGGTGTCGTAGCCGTCGGGCAGATTGGTGATGAACTCGTGGGCCTCGGCGGCCGTTGCGGCCTCGATCACCGCCTCGTCGTCGGCGTCAAACGTGCCGTAGGTGATGTTCTCGCGGACGGTGCCATAGAAGAGAAACGTTTCTTGGCTGACGTAGCCGATGGCGTCCCGGAGACTCGTCACCGTCACGTCGCTGATATCCTCGTTGTCGACCCGGATTGCCCCCGAATCGACGTCGTACATCCGGAGAAGGAGTTTCAACGCCGTCGATTTCCCCGCCCCTGTGGGACCGACCAGCGCGAGAGTGTCCCCGCCCTCGGCCCCGAAGGAAACCCCGTCGAGAATCGCCTCCTCGTCGTAGCTGAAGGTCACGTCGTCGTACTCGACGCGGCCCTCGGTGACGACGAGGTCCGCCGCATCGGTTCGCTCGTCGATCCCCGCGTTCTCGTCCATCAATCCGAAGATCCGGGCCGCGGACGCGTACGCCCGCTGATACATGTTGATGATCTGGCCGAACTGGGCCATCGGCCAGATGAACCGCTGGGTGTAAAGAATGAACGAAACGAACTCGCCGGGCCGGAGCGTGCCGGTAAAGAACCACGGCCCCGCGCCTTGGAACACCCAGAGGCCGCCGATGGTGAAGGTGAGCGCAAACCCCAATCCGGCGAGCACCCGGAGGCCCGGGAAGAACCTGATCCGCGTCTCGATCGCGTTCCAGTTGGCGTCGAAGTAGTCGCCCGACACCTCCTCGACGCGGTCGGCCTCGTACCCCTCGGTGTTCGACGTCTTGATGACCTGGATCCCGCCGAGGTTGTTTTCCAATCTGGAGTTGACCTGCCCGACCGTCGACCGCACCTCGGCGTATTTGGGCTGGATATTCTCGACGAACCGGTAGGTGAAAACGGCGATCAGTGGGACGGGGGCCAGTGCGACGACCGCGAGTTGTGGGTTCATCCAGAACAACAGCGCGGCGATGCCAACGACCATCACACCGAGACGGAACGCGGAGTTCAGCCCGTCGTTGAGGAAGCGTTCCAACCGATTGACGTCGTTCGAGAGAACGGACATCATCTCCCCGGTCTGCTTGTCGGAGAAAAAGGTCATGTTCAGCCGTTGCATCGCGTCGTACGTGTCCGTCCGGATGGCGTGTTGCACGTGTTGTGCGAAGCGGTTCCACCCCCAGTTTCGCACCCAGTGCAGGGTCGCCCCGCCCAGAAACGAGAACAACACGATACCGATGATCAGCCAGAACTGTTGTTCCGGGTCCGTCGGTAGCCACCGGTCGGGCACCAGCGGGAACGAAAACGGGCCCTCGTCGAGAAAGATGGCGTCGACCGCGATGCCCAACAGAAGCGGTGGGAGCAGGTCCAACATCCGCGCGAGGATGCTGGCGACGACCCCGATGCCGAACACGCCACGGCGCTCTTGGCCGTACCCGGCGAACAGACGGCGCATCGGATTGGCCGTCCGATCCCGTTGCTCCTCGAAGGGGTCGTCCTCGTCGGGAACCTCCATCACCACCACTCGGTGACCGACAGATAAAAGACTGACCCGGCTGTGTTCCGGACCGGCGGCCCTACAACGTCCGCCCCTCGACGGACGGATCGACGCCCGCCGCCTTGAGGTCGATCCGAACCCGTTCCCGCAGGGGATCGGGCACCGTTCCCCGGCCCACCGGCACCGCCGTCTCGCCGTCGCCTTTCACCTTCCAGTAGAGCACACACCCGCTCGGCGCGTAGTACTCGACCGCGTACCGGTCGTTCTCGCCACGGTAGTGAACCCGCGCCGCGAACCCCTCGACGCGCCATCCCTCCCGTTCGGACAGTGCCTCCAGTTCGCCCGGCGTTCCGGTCCCACCCTCCTCGCCCATGCACATCCGTGGTGTCAGTGTCGGGTGGCTCTTTCGGTCACGCGTTCTCGATCACGACCCGGTCACCGACCTCGACGCCCGTCTCGTTCGTATACCCCATCGGCACCTCGAGGACGTACTTCGCGCGACCGGAGTACCTCGTGAGGCCTCCATCCGAGTCCTCCGAGGGCAACGGCGCGTGGTGGATCGTTGTGATCGTGCCGTTCGCGGCGATAAACACCATATCCAGCGGGAAGGCCATCTCCCGCATCACGTAGGCGTGGGTCCCCTCCTGATCGTGAACGAACAACATTCCCTGGCCGTTTTCGAGTGCGCTCGTGTCGCTCAGGCCGGTGTAGCGTTTCGGGTACGAGTCGGCGATCCAGGCATCGACCGTCGCCAACCGCGTCCCGTCCGCGTCGACGAGGTCGACCGTCGTCGTCTCGTAGTCGTTGCCGGGGGTCGAAACCGGCGTCGCCGACGCATTGGACGTGGGCGTGGGCGTGGTGTCCCCGTCGGGTGTGGGGGTTCCGGGTCCGGATCCGGATCCGGATCCGGTTTCGGTTCCGGTTGTGCTCGACTCGGGGGCCGTTCCGAGGCCGGCACAGCCGCCGAGAACGGCGACGAAGGTGAGTCCGGTCGCGACGGCGGTTCGGCGACGCATGGTATGGTGAGGTAGTCGGACGGGGCGGGCCTAAACGTTTCGCGAGGCGAGACAGAAACCGTTATTCCGCCGGGGGCCGGTGTTCGCGACGAGGGCTCGTGGTCTAGTTGGTTATGACGCGGCCTTTACAAGGCCGAGATCGGTGGTTCGACTCCGCCCGAGCCCATTATCCCCACGAGCAACGGCGAACGGGGGTCCGATACCGAGGGCAGGCCACACGGGGAAACGAGCCACACACGACAACCGGCGGGAGCGCATCTCCGTCTGGTTCGACACCGCGACACCGAGCGTGGCGAACCGTCCACTCTGCGACCCGGCTGAAGCCGTCGCCGGCCGCGTTCCGGGCCGGCCGCGCTCGACACAGGTACCTATGTGGTCATATCCCGGTAACAACACGCTTCATACCGGCGGTCGAGTTACACGTATGGCGAACACGGCGGAGTTCTACTACGAACCGGACGACAGTGAGGCGCTGAGCACGGCCGTCGTGACGGCCATCGCACGCGCACACGACGAGGACGTACTCGACCAGAAGTGGGTCATCAGCGAGGACATCAACACGGACGCACTCGATATGCTGTTTCAGGAACACAACCTCCGGATGTCCCTCCAGTTCGAGGCGGACACGACAACGGCCACCATCACCGCCGACAGAAACGGGGACCCGATAATCAAAATCGAGTCACACCGCTGAGACCGCCCCGCCCGAACTCCTCGGGACAGACACGTCGAACCGGCCGTGGTCGGACGGGAACGAGGGTGAACACTGCCCGCAGTCCCCCGAACACACCGCGTCCATACCCTACGCCGCACTCGCCGCCGCCGCAACCTGGCTGGTGTCCTCGGGCACGTCGACCGAGAACGTTACCCGCTTGGTCTCGTCGGCATCGAACGCCACCGTGTGGCTGTCCTCGTAAAGCACGACCTCATCCTCATCGAGCAGTTCCATCGTCACCTCGATGTCGCCGGCCGCGCCGTCGTTTCGGACGACGACGTACACGTCCGTCTCGCCGATCAGCGCCTCGAGTCCGCCGTCGATCTCCGTCTCGGTGACGGTTGGCTCCGGCGAGGCGAGCGCCCCACAACCGGCCAGTCCGACGGTCAGCGCCGTGCTGACACCTCCGACGACGGCCCGTCTGGTGTGCATGGAGCCGGTTCGACCCTCGGGGCTAAGGGCCTTCCGGCCCCTTGGCTCACAGCAGACGGATCAGCGAGTTCTCCACCTCGCCCGCGACGGTGACGATCCGCCCGTCGCGGCTGTACTCCTCGATCGGCTGACCGACGTGTCGTCGCTCGATTCCCTTCTCGATCCCCGCACGGTCGACCGTTGCCTCCGGATCGAAGACGTAGGTCCGCTCGGACCACGTCGTCTCCCCTTGAACGTCCAGCCGACGGCCGGTGGCCACCGCCCCGTTCAGCGGAAAGTCCTCGTCGATTTTGGCTTCGAGTTCGCGCCCGGTGCGGTAGTCGGCCTCGCCGAAGTGGCCGATCAGCGTCGCTAACCCCTCGTCGACCCCCGTTCGGCGCTCGCCTGCCTCGTGTTGCTCGATGGCCGCCTCCAGCGGAGCGTCTGCGTCCTCGCTCGCGCTGATCGTGACGATCACGTCCGGGTGGAGACCGAACACCCGGGTCCGACCCTCCACCGTGCGGACGAACCGCTGGAGGTCGTCAACCCGGCCGTTGGCCTCGAAGCCGGCCTCGCGGAGCGCGGGCCGCAACGCGCCGGGGTCGAACCCGCCGCCGAGGACGCGAAACGACTCGTTGGCGACCGCCGAGTGGTTCACGGTGAGAACGGCGTCGATATCGTCGACGGGGACCGAAACGCCGAAAAACGACTCGGCCCGTTGCTCCCAGTATCTGTCGAGTTGCTCGACAAAGGTCGGATCGGCGTCGGCGCGGACGGCGGACAACGAGAGGGTGGTGAATTCGTAGGTGTGTGGCGTCGGCTCCGTCGGGGCGACCAGCCACGACGGGTAGGGCTGGAGCGACCGGTCCCCGGGGGTCGGGGTCGCCGTGGCCGTCGGGGCCGGCGTCGCTGTCGCCGTGGCCGTCGTCTCACCTGTCGTTGTTGTCGTCGACGGGTCGGACTCCGAACAGCCGGCGAGCCCACTCGCCGCCGCGGCGAGTGCCGCGACGGTGCCCCGAAGGTACGTGCGCCTATCCATCGACCGACATTGTATCCGGGCTGACTTATAGTCGTTCCCCCGTCACCCGACGACAGCGAACAACAAGAGGTTGTGGACGCCGGGACCGAGGCCAACGGCGGCGACGAACCCGAGCAGGAGTCGGCCCTCGGTCGGTGTCTCACGCACCGTCTCCGCCAGCGCGACGACGACGGTCCCCGCGACGGCGAGTTTCACGAGAACGAACAGCCAGCCGCTCCCGATCAGGGGTGCGGTGGGAAGCCCGGCCGCGAACTCGATGACCAGCCGAGACAACGGCGTCCGCTCGCCGAACCCGAGAAGGTCGACGCCGACGCCCGTCGAGACGCCGTCGAGGGCGTGGGCGGCGAGTGCGAGCAGGCCGACCCGCCCGGTGACCGACACGCCGGGGCGGATCCGTCGGAGCAGCGCCCACGCGGCCACGGTGACGACGGCCGCCACGACGATGATACCGCCGACGGGTGCGAGTGCGAGCGACCCTCGACCGACACCGACGGCGAGGGCCGCGCCGACGGCCGGGAGAACGGTGAGGCCGCCGACGACCCCGAGACGCCTCGCGGTCCGGCCCTCGTCGCCACGGTCGATGGCAAGCCACGCCACCCCGGCGGCGAGGGCGACGGTGAGGTACACCGACGGGGTCCCGGCCAGCGGCCGAACCGTCGCCGGGAGCGCCTCGACGACATAGAGGACGTGCAGCGCGGCGCCGAGAACGATCCACGGCACGAACGCGAGAACGGCCCGCTCGGTCACCGCCGGACGCCGCCGAGCGAGAAGCCAGCCCACACCGGCGAGACCGGCGAGGAGCACGATCAGGTAGGGCAGTGGCGGCAGGGCGAATCCCGCTGGGAGGATTGCCATAACGAAAGGGCGACGGGTCGTCGGGAAAGCCTTACGCTCCGAGGGGACGAGAGCATCCCATGGAACGCCACGAGTTCGCCGCGCGCGTCGACCACACCGTTCTCGGTCCGGAGACGACGCCGGCCGACGCCCGGCGCGTCGTTGCAGAGGCGGCGGAACACGGCACGAACGCCTGCGTCCCGCCGTGTTATCTCGCCGACGCCGCGGCAGTCGCCCCCGAGGTGACGACCGCGACCGTGATCGGCTTCCCGCACGGCCAGCACACCCCCGAGGTGAAACAGGCGGAGGCGGTCGCCGCGTGGCAGGACGGTGCGGACGAACTCGATGTCGTGATGAACGTCGGCCGGCTGAAAGCCGGCAAGACCGACGCCGTGACGGACGAACTGTCCGAACTCGTCGCCTCGGTGCCGACGCCGGTGAAGGTCATCGTCGAGGCGCCGCTGCTTCCCGACGCGGAACTGCACCGGGCGGCCGAGGCGGCCGTCGACGCCGACGCCGACTACCTCAAGACGGGCACCGGCCTCTCCGGGCCGGCGGCGGTCACCGACGTGGAACTGCTTGCGGAGTATCTTCCCGTGAAAGCGAGCGGCGGGATCGACACGTACGCCGAGGCACGGTCGATGCTTACGGCGGGGGCGGAACGCATCGGCGCGTCGGCGGGGGTCGCTCTCGTCGAGGGGTTCGAGACGGTGTAGTTCCGTCTCGGACCGTCGCGTTTTTCTCCGCGTGCGCGTAACTATCAGTACAGTCGAAATGGCTCGCTACCACATCGAGACGTACGGGTGTACGGCCAACCGCGGCGAGAGCCGGACGATAGAACGCCGTCTGCGCGACGGCGGTCACCGCCCCGCCGATGGCCCGGCCGAGGCGGACGTGGCCATCCTCAACACCTGTACGGTCGTCGAGAAGACGGAGCGCAACATGCTCCGACGGGCGGAGGAGCTCGAAGCCGAGGCGGGCGACCTCGTTGTCACCGGCTGTATGGCGCTGGCACAGGGCGAGGCGTTCGCCGAGGCCGGTGTCGACGCCGACGTGGTCCACTGGGAAGAGGTTCCCGCGGCGGCGATGAACGGCGAATGTCCCACCACCACGCCGGACGCCGAACCGGTTCTCGACGGCGTGATCGGCATTCTCCCCATCGCCCGGGGCTGTATGAGCGACTGTTCGTACTGCATCACCAAGCGGGCGACCGGTCGGATCGACTCCCCGACGGTCGAGGAGAACGTCGAGAAGGCACGCGCCCTCGTCCACGCCGGCGCGAAGGAACTCCGCATCACCGGACAGGACACCGGTGTCTACGGCTGGGACCGGAACCAAGGCGAGAGCCTCCTCCCAGAGCTTCTGAGCCGCATCTGCGATATCGACGGCGACTTCCGGGTTCGTGTCGGGATGGCCAACCCGAAAGGCGTCCACGGTGTCCGGGAGGACCTCGCAGACGTCTTCGCAACCAACGAGACCATCTACAACTTCCTGCACGCGCCCGTCCAGTCCGGCTCCGACGACGTACTGACCGATATGCGCCGCCAACACGAGGTCGAGGAGTTCCGCGAGGTCGTCGACACCTTCGATGACCGTCTCGAGGAGTGGACGCTGTCGACGGACTTTATCGTCGGCTTTCCCACCGAAACCGACGCCGACCACGAACTGAGCATGAACCTCCTGAGCGAGGTGCGCCCGGAGAAGATCAACGTCACCCGCTTCTCGAAGCGGCCGGGCACCGACGCCGCCGAGATGAAGGGGCTGGGTGGGACGGTTAAAAAGGAGCGCTCCAAGGCGATGTCGGAACTGAAACGCGAGGTGGTGGCCGAGGCCCACGAGTCGATGGTGGGCGAGCGCCGCGAGGTGCTCGCGGTCCGGCCGGGAACGGGCGACTCGGTGAAGTGTCGCGACGGGGCCTATCGGCAGGTGATCGTCCAGGACGCCGAGGCCCGTGGTGTCGCCCCCGGCGACACCCTTGAGGTCGAGGTCACGGCCCACGAGACGATGTACGTCTTCGGCCGGCCGGTTTGACCGGGTTCAGCCCCGATGGCGTTTTCCCCCCGGCCCGCCGAGAACGGCTATGGCCAAGTGGCTCCGGAGCGGCCTCAGGCGCGACATCTGTGTCGTCGTCGCGAGCGAGGGGTCGACGACGGCACAGGAGTGTAAGGCCGCGGTCGAGTCCAGCTACGACGACCGACTCGACCCCGCGACCTTCTACGGCGCACTGGAGGCCCTGACCGACGGCGGCCACCTCGACAAGACGGTCGAGGGGCTCCACGACCGGTACGAACTCACCGATGCCGGCCGGCGGGCGCTTTTCGACCACTACGACTGGGTGTCGTCGGCGTTGCCGGAGTCTCGGAGCGGGTGACCCCGTACAGGTCGCTAGGAGCTTGAGGCCGGACTTGACCGGATCGGCACTACCGGGCCGTCGTCGACGCGGAGGATCGGTCGGCCGCGTCCTTCCACTCCCCGAGCCCCGAGGGGTCGAGGTGGACGTGGACGTCGGAGACGGGTTCGATCTCGCGGACACGTTCCCGAAGCTCCGTCTCGATGTCGTGGGCCTCGGCCAGCGAGTGGCTCCCGTCGATCTCGGCGTGGAACTCCACCTCGATCACGTGGCCGGAGTAGTAGGCCACGAAGTCGTGGACGCCCCGGACCTCGGGGTGGGACCGGATCGCCGTCTCGATCCGCTCGCGCTCCTCGTCCGGCGGTGCGCTGTCGGAGAGATACCGCAGGTTCTCCCGCGAAATGTCGACCCCTTGGTAGACGACGAGCAGGCTCACCATCCCTCCGGCGATGGGATCGAGGATCGGGTACCCAAGCGCCATCCCGCCGACACCGACGAACGCGGCGAGGGTGGTGTAGATGTCGTTTTTGCTGTCGGCCGCCAGCGCACGCAGTCCCGGCGAGTGCACCTCTCGGTTGATGAGACAGGTGTACCAGTAACAGGCGTAGCGGTCGACGAGTGCGAACAGGAGACCGGCGACGAGAACCGCGCTGTACTCGGCTTCGGGGCCGGTGAGCAGGGCGTTCCCGGAGTCATACAACAGTTTCACCCCGAGGAGTATGAGGACGCCGCCAACGAACAACGCCGAGAGGGGTTCGAACCGCTCGTGTCCGTGGGGATGTGTCGCGTCGGGGTCGTCGTAGACGATCCGACCCCAGACGAGGACCACCGCGCTCGCAAGCAGGTCGGCAACGGAGTGGGCGGCGTCGGCCATAAGCGCCAAACTGCCCGAAAAAACACCCAAGCTTCCCTCGACGCCGATCTTGATGACGTTCGAGGCCACGTTGACCCACGAGGCCTTGAGAAAGCCTGACCGGTCCTCCGCCATGTGACCTTCTACAAGGGGACAGACGTATATAAACGGTACCATCGAGGGTGCACGACACGGGGGTCGGCTCGGGCTACTCCCCAAACGAGAACGTGACCGCGCGGTCCTCGTCCGCCGTCGTCGCTCCGGGCAGGGCCGCGACGGCTTCACGGAGCCGTTCGTACGTTTCGTCGACGGCCTCGACGATCACCGTCGTGTCCGAGACAACGGGCATGAAGTTGGTGTCGCCCGACCACCGGGGCACGATATGGGTGTGGAGATGCTCGTCGATCGAGCCACCGGCAGCCGGGCCGCCGAGATTGAGACCGGCGTTGAACCCGTCGGGGTCGAACGCCTCGCGCATCGCCGCGAACGTCCGTTGTTTGAGGCGGGCGTGATCGAGGAGTTCCGCGCCGTCGAGTGCGCCGTAATCGCCGTCGTGGCGGTACGGGACGACCATGACGTGACCGGGGGTGTACGGGTAGTTGTTCAGGATAACGAACGCGTGGTCGCTGCGGGCGACGATCCGACTCTCCCGGTCGGCGTCCCGGTCAGGCAGGACACAGAACGGGCAGCCGTCGATGTCGTCCGCGCTTTTATCGCGAGCGACCCACTCGATCCGCCACGGTGCGAACAGTTGGTCCATACAGGGGCGGAGAGGGCCACTGGCTTATATTATCGGCTCTGAGACGGCCGCCCTCGGACGGATATCCGACATGAGGGTGATTCTCATGGGTGAGAAGGGGTATAAGTCGGAGGCTACCCGGATTTAATCCGGATTAACCGTCGTCGGGGCTTATACACCCGCCGTCGGTAGAGTAATTCGATGAAGGCGAAACGACCGGACCCAGACGCCACCCTCGAACCGTGTTCCGACTGTGGACGCGAAACCAGACATTTCGTCCGGGTAGAGATCCGGACCGAGAACCCTGCGTCGTCGAACGCCGCGTTCTCCCGCGAACCGTATCGAGTCGCCGTCTGTGGCGTCTGTGAATCCGAGTCGATCCAGCGGATGAACGACGCCTAAGCGGTCGTTACCTCACACCCGTTCTCGGTGACGATGAGCGTGTGTTCCGCCTGACTGACGAGGCGACCGTCCGCTTCCTTCAACACGGGGTAGCCGTGAACGACGTCGTTTTGCTTGAGTCGGCGGAGCGCCATCTCCGCCCGCGAAACGCCGAGCCATCGGGCGGCGAAAGGGAGCGTCCGATACTCCTCTGTCACTTGTTCGAGCACCTGCCGGGCCTGCCGGTTGCGGACCGATCGCTCGCGCTCGAGGCCGTAAATCTCCTCTTTGCTCCCCTCGCCCACCTTCCCCCGGCCGTCGGTGGCGAACGGTTCGACGGCGATCACGTCACCGACCTCGAGTTCGTGGCCCCGGTCGACGCCGCGGTTCGGGACGTTTGGCCCCGTGTGGGCGTCCCACTGTTCGACACCGTGGCCGGAGAGGTTGAGAACGGGCGTGTAGCCGTACCCCCGGATCACATCCTCTATCTCGCCGCCGATCGTTCCGGTGTCGACGCCGGGGCCGACGGCGTCGACGGCCACGTCCAGTGCTTCCTCGGCCGCCTCCACGAGTTCGGGGGTTCCGGACAGGTCGACCGTTGTCGCGGCGTCTGCGATGTAGCCGTCGACGTGGACACCGATGTCCAAACACACCATCCCGTCGTCGAACTCGGTGTCGTCGTCGCGGCTCGGCGTCGAGTGACTGGCCTCCTCGTCGATGCTGATGTTGACCGGGAATGCGGGACCGTCGGCCAGTTCGTAGATCCGCTCCTCGGCGTGTTCCGCGACCTCGAGGTGGGTCACGCCCGGTTCGATCATCGCCGCTGCCTCGTCGAGAACGGTCCGCAACGCCTCGCCCGCTCGGCGATACTTCTCGACGGTCTCGTCGTCGAGGGGTCCTACGCTCATGGTCTTTGTTGGCGTGAGCAGCGGAAAGAGGTTGCGGGATCGCCGGTCGCGGCTGGGTGAACAAGCCTTTAGCCGACCGGGTGCGTACCGTGGCCCAACAATGGTGCTCGACAACCTCGGAAGCTCCCTGCGCGGCACGCTCTCGACGTTACAGGGGAAGTCCCGCCTCGATGAGGACGACGTCGAGGAGGTGGTCAAGGAGATTCAGCGCTCCCTGCTTCAAGCCGACGTGGACGTGAACCTCGTGATGTCGCTTTCGGACTCGATCGAGACACGTGCTTTGGAGGAGGAGCCGCCGGGCGGGACGAGCGCGCGCGATCACGTCCTGAAGATCGTTTACGAGGAACTCGTCGACCTGATCGGCGAGTCGACGAAGCTCCCGCTCGAACCACAGACGATCCTGCTCGCGGGCCTCCAAGGCTCCGGAAAGACCACCTCCGCGGCGAAGATGGCGTGGTGGTTCTCGAAAAAGGGGCTGCGTCCTGCGGTCATCCAGACCGACACCTTCCGCCCCGGCGCCTACGAACAGGCAGAGCAGATGGCCGACCACGCCGAGGTGAGCTTCTACGGCGACCCCGAGGGCGACGACCCCGTCCGGATCGCCCGCGACGGTCTCGAAGCGACCGCCGATGCCGACGTTCACATCGTCGACACCGCGGGGAGACACGCTCTCGAAGACGACCTGATCGCCGAAATCGAGGAGATCGACTCGGCGGTCGATCCCGACCGCTCGTTGCTCGTTCTCGACGCCGCCATCGGTCAGGGGGCCAAAGAGCAGGCCACACAGTTCGACGAGTCCATCGGCATCGACGGCGTCGTCATCACGAAACTCGACGGCACCGCGAAGGGCGGCGGCGCGCTCACCGCGGTCAACGAAACCGAGTCCTCTATTGCCTTTCTCGGCACTGGCGAGACGGTTCAGGATGTCGAACGGTTCGAACCCGACGGCTTCATCTCCCGACTGCTGGGGATGGGCGATCTCAAACAGCTCTCGGAGCGTGTCGAGCGTGCGATGGCCGAGACGACCGAGGAGGACGACGACTGGGACCCACAGGACATCATGGACGGGTCGTTCACGCTCAAGGACATGCAAAAGCAGATGGAGGCGATGAACAACATGGGACCGCTGGATCAGGTGATGGACATGATCCCCGGTATGGGCGGCGGGCTGATGGACCAACTCCCCGATGACGCCATGGACGTCACCCAGGATCGGATGCGAACCTTCGATGTCGCCATGGACTCGATGACCGAAGAGGAGTTGGAGAACCCACGGAGCATCGGCCAGTCCCGCGTCGAGCGTATCGCCCGCGGCAGCGGTGTCGACGAGGAACTGATCCGCGAACTCCTCGAACAACACAAGATGATGGACCGCACCATCAAGCAGTTCCAAGGGATGGGCGACGGCGACATGCAGCGGATGATGAAGAAACTCCAACAGGGCGACGGCGGCGGCATGGGCGGCATGGGCGGGATGGGACCGTTCGGGTAGAACGGCCGACAGGACAGGGCGCTTCCGTCGAACGCCCACGATCGGTTTTTTCGACCGCACCCTCGGATCCGACCGTGTCGGCCTCCGTGTGTCCCACCGTCGTTGCCGACCCCCCGGTCGCCGGCCGGTCCACCTGACTTTTGAGGCCGGCCCCCGTTGCACCCGACGATGACCGTCCGCGAGGTAGCGGCCGAGGCGTACCGGGAGGCGCTTCCCGCCCTCGGTGCCAGCCTCGTCGGCGGCCTCGTTGCCGGACTCGTTTTGGGGGGCATGCGCGCCGACCTGCGCGCGGTCGAAGGCCTTCTTGTGCTCGTCC
>NZ_JAQCNJ010000036.1 GCF_028275055.1 Haloplanus sp. | reverse complement strand
GGACAGGACCAACACACCGGTGGCGGCGAGGTACAGGTATTCGACGACTAGCATGGCAGTATCGGATTTCTTCATACGTGCAGTGATAAATCTGGTCGTCATATTCTCAGCGGTGATACCGTTCGTGCATCACGCGAGAACCGAGCGTCGGAGGCGGCGTCAAAAGGAATGAGACAGCCGTTCAGGAGTGTTCCGCGGTGCAGCGGCCGTCCAGCGCGTGGACAGGGATACCGTCCGCTCGACAGTACGATTTATTATCTTCCCCCGTATCTAAACTGATAACGAATGGATGGAATCGAGATGTTGCGGGTGCTGGGCAACGAGTACAATCCCGAGATGCTGAGTTTCGCGCACGAGCCACGGTCGGCACAGGAACTCAGCGACGAACTCGACGTGCCGATCGCCACCTGCTACCGTCGGATCGAGGAGCTCACCGACACGGACCTTCTCGAACACCACGACCGAGTGCTGTCGGACGAACGGCGGCGGGTCAACGTCTATCGCCGGAACGTCGAGAAGGTGGTCGTGGATTTCAACGAGGGAGGCGTCTCGGTCGACGTCGAGGAGCGTCAACAGGTCAAGAGTCGGCTCGACGAGGCATGGCGGACCCTCTCTGAGTGATCACTCACCGGGGAACGGGTCGTCTCGTCCCCCCATCATGGAGAAGCCGGCGGCGCTTTCGTGAACGGTGATCCCCCTGTCACCGATGTCCATGGGGAAGATATCGGTCTCGATATCCTGTTTTCGCATCTTGGCCACCCAGATGTAGCGGTTGACGCCGGACTCCGTCGGTGTCTGGATCAGATAGATGTTCCCGTCGGTCAGAAAGTTCTCGAGGCCAATATCCTGATCCGGAAAGACGGCGGACTGCTCGGCGATGAGCAGAGAGGTGAGCCCGTTGGATTTGAGGATGTCGGAGAACTTGAGCAGGTACGTCCGTTTTTCCTCCTCCGTCTCGAAGAACAGTTCGAACATTGTCAGCGAATCGAGAACGAGCCGTTCGTACTCGGTTTCTTCGAACGCTTCCAACAACCGGTCCAGCGTCGCGTTGAAGTCGTTGTGGCGGAGGAGTTCCTGCTTGTCGCAGACGAGGATCTGGCCGTCATCGATCAGGTCACTCCAGCCGTCGAATCCGATCGATTCGGCTGCCTGCGCGATTTCGTCCGCGTTCTCCTCAAACGAGAGGTAGACACCCTTCTCGTCAAACTGTGTCGCCCCGTTGTAGATGTACTGGAGCCCCAGAATGCTTTTTCCAGTGCCCGGATTACCACTGATCAGTACCGTCGCATTGTCCACGATACCGCCACCGAGAATCGAGTCCAGCCCCTCGGTCCCGATTCGCGTCAATTCGGTCATTAGGTCATGGTTACGTGGACGGACTAAAATAAATTCGCACCGCGGCTACTCCCGCCGCCGGCTCCGGTTCTCACGACTGAGAACCGAACGCAATCTATTTGCCTCGTGTGTGCAACTCATCAGTAATGAGGGTTTCCACCGGCGTGGATGGCTTCGACGAACTCGTTGACGGGGGACTCCTCCAAGACCGGCTGTACGTCCTCAGTGGGCCTCCCGGCAGCGGGAAGACAACGTTCTCCTCACACTTCGTCACGGAGGGGGTACGGACCGGTGAGAAGTGTCTCTTTTTGAGTATGCACGAGACCGAGGATGAACTGACCCACGACATGAGCGCCTACGAGTTCGGCTTCGAGAAAGCGGCACGGTCGGGAAAATTCCAGTTTCGAAACGTCTTCGATTCGAACGCGAAGCGCCTGTTGAAGGGTCCCGGAGGAAACGACTTTTCGTCGGGGGTCAAGAACATGACAAACCGGCTCGTAAGCTTCATCAACTCCAGGGAAATCAACCGCCTCGTCATCGACTCGACGATGATCCTGCAGTACTTCTATCCGGACAACAACGAGGCGTTCGTTCAGTTTCTCACGTCGCTGAAGCGGGTCGATGCGACGACGTTGCTCATCTCGGAGATGACCGACCCAACCTCCTACGCCGACGAACACTACCTCGCTCATGGCGTCGTGTTCATGCACAACTACCTCGAGGGTGGCGGGATGCACCGTGGTGTCCAGATCGTCAAGATGCGCGGAACCGACATCGACGGCGATATCCACGCGGTCGATTTCGACGACCACGGACTGCACGTCCGCCCGGACCGGAAGCTAGAAGCCTGAAATGTACGACTCAGAGTTCGACACCGAGTGGGCGGACCTCAGCAAGAACGAGGCGCTCGAACGCGCGTTCGCGCTCGGCGTTGCCCGAGGGCTGGGAACGCCCGACCGTGAGGCGTACGAGCGTGTCCGGGACACCGCCGAAACCACCTACGAGCGGAGCCTGATCGAACTCGCTTACGAGGAGGGACGGACAAAGTCGGCCGAACACCCGGGAACGGAGTCCGCGGTGGTGTGGGAAGAACTTGTCATCGACACCGACGCCGACCCGTCAGGCGCGGACTCGTCGGGGAGTTCGAGACACGACGACGACGGTCCTCCGGAGATGTTCTCGCGGGCCAAGCCGACAGCCGTGCCCGACGACGGACTGGACCGGATGCGGCTGCCGGCGTTTCTCAGACGGCGATAACTCACCCGCTCGACGACCGAACCGCCTCGGCGTCGTCGCGCATGAGTTCGCCCGGTTCCGTCCAGATGACGAACGCACCGTCCTCGTCGCGTTTGACCACGCCGTTGATCCACGGTTCGTCGACCGGCGAGTCCTTGATCTCCGCGAGCGAGACGGTCGAGACGCGCCGGACGCCGTCGACGGCCCACCCGACGCTCCACTCGTCTTCCATCCCGTCCGGGTCGAAAACGACGATGAGGTCGCCGTTCTCGTCGGTCTCCGTCGCTAGCGTCTGCTTCGGGTCGATGACGGTCGTGATATCGCCACGGAGGTCGATCACGCCTTCGACGAACGACGGTGCGTTCGGAATCCGTGTGACGGTCCCGCGCTCGACGATCTGTTCGATGTAGGTGATGTCGAGACAGTACCGCTCGTCGCCGAGAACGAACTCGAGTACGGACATCGTCTCCGCGTCGGTAGAGGATTCGCCGTCTTCGGCCTCATCTTCGTCACGGCCCTCATTCTCGCCCGTGTCCAAATCGGGGATGTTCTCGACGCCCTCGGGAACGTCCATCTCGCCGACGGCCTCGGCGATCCGCGTGTCGAGGTCGGGGTCGGCCGCATTCCCGGTGTGCTCGGTCATACCGTCACCTCCGGTCGGTCGAAGGGGGTACGCGCCCGGTCGGTCGTCCTGCTCGTTGCACCCGTCGCGGTTGGTACACACACGCTGTTCGGCGTGGTCGATTCGGGTGTCATAGGGTCGTTACTCCGCCGTTCACGTCGCCACCTAATAAACTCGGTTGTCGGGTTCTCAGGTGTGATAGCGGGTCAGTCGGTGGCCGGCTCCGAGTCTGTCGTCGTCGAGAGACACCCCGAGCCCACCGAGAGATACCGATCCCAGAGAACGAGCGCCGTCGGGAGAACGAGAAGCGAAGCGAGATACGAGTAGAGCACACTGAGCGCGATCAGGAGGCCGAACTGACCGAGAATGGGCGAGATTGCCAGCCAGAGGACACCTAAGCCGGAGACGGTCGTCAACATACTTCCCGTGAGCGCGCCGCCGGTGCCACGGACGGTCGCCAGCAAGGCGTCGTCGACGTCGGTCGAGGCGCCGTACTCCTCGACGAACCGATGGAGGAGGTGGACGGAGTAGTCGATACCGAGACCGATGGCGATAGAAAGGCTGGTCCCGGTGAGAACGTTGAACGGGATGTCAAGAAACCGCATCGTCGACGCGAGCGCCGCGACGGTGACGACGATGGGCAGAACGTTCACGAGACCGAGCGAAGGCCGCCCCTCAAGCAGCCCGTACGCCACGATCAGAAAGCCGGTCGCGGCGACGAGGGCGACCACGAGACTCCGGAACGCCGACTCGCCGATCACGTCCGACACCGCCTTGAGTACGATCACGCCGCCGGTCGCGGTCGCTTCGAACCGCATCCGGTCGGCGACCTCTCGGGTGTCGTCGGTCACCTCCTCCTGTGTGGCGTCGGCCTCAACGGAGTACCGGATGCGCGCACCCGAGTAGTCGTCGGTGATGTAGTTCAGTGCACGGTCCCCCGCCGGCGAGTCCAGCAACGCAGCGTACACCGTTCGGAGGTTGTCATCCGGAACGCCGTTGTCGTTTCGGTCGTTGCGCGCGACCAGCGCGGCGAACTCGGGGTCACGCTCGGCGTGGTCACGAATAACGGTCACGATGCTGGTCGACCGGGCGCGGCCGTCGTCCGCGACGAAACTCGGCGGTGGATCCTCCCCGGCACGCCACATCGCTTCGAGGGCGTGGTCCTGGTGTAACGGCGCCTCGACGTAGACGGTCGTGGTGTCCTCCTCGCCGGTCTGGAAGTTGCGTTCGAGGAAGTTGGTCGTCTGTGTGACGGTGTACCCACCCGGGCTGAAGGGTTCGGGAACGTAGTCGAGATACGCCGGCGGTTCCTCGGGGGGAAGAAAGGCGTCTTGGGTGAACCGGCTGTCGACGCCAGCCCCGTACTGGCCCATCACCGCCGTCGAGACGAGAACGATACCGAGAAACAGCTTTGGCGTCGCGCGGGCGATGTGAACGCCCACGGGGAGGACACGCCCGAGCAGTGAGTGTTCGTTACCGAGCGCCGCGGAGCCGAACTCGGGGAGGCCGACGCGTTCGCGCCACGAGTCGGCGAGCACCTTTGCCGCCGGCAGAAAGACACCGAAAACGAAAAACGTGAAGATGATGCCGACGGCGGCGACGATGCCGAGTTCGCGGATCGAACTCAGGCCGCTGGTCAGGTTGGCCGCAAACCCCAACACCGTGGTTCCGGTGACGATAAAGAAGGCAACAACGAGTTGGTCGGTGGCGACACGCATCGCTCCACGGACGCTCGCTTCGCCGACGTGTTCCTCGCGGTAGCGGTTGATCGCGTGGATGCCGAAGTCGATGCCGACCGCGAGCAAAAGCGGCGGGATGGCGATGAGCAGTTGTGAAAACGCGATGCCGGCAAGCCCCATGAATCCGAACGTCCAGAGCATCGTCATCGCCAACGCGACGAGGCCAAGCGAGAGGTCGATGGGGTCGCGGTACGCGACGATCAGAAAGAGGAGGATGAGCGCGACGGCCGCCGGGATCACCAGTGTGAGCGAGTCGCTGATCACGTCGCCGAGTTCCTCGCTCGTGATGCCGCTCCCGAAGACGGTGATATCGCCGCCGACGGAGTCGACGACCGTCTCTGCCCGGAGTTGGATCGGCGTGAGCGGGCTGGAGCCACTCGTCCCCGCGCCCTCGCTCGTCCCGCCGGGGAGGCGGTGGGTGACCGTGCCGATGGTGGCCGACGCCGAGGCCGAGCGAGCGTTGTAATCCTCGCTGAGTGTGGCTCGGAGTCCGGGGTCGTTTTCGACGGTCGTCCGGACGGCGCGGTCGATTTCGGCCGGCGTTGCCCGTTCGACCGCCCTGATCTCGTCGTCAATGGAGTCGGCGGAGGGATCGAGGGTGCGAGCGACCGCCCGGGCGACGCTCGTCGTCCGGGCGACCTGGAGGTCCTCGTGGTCGGTGAGCCGGTTCTGTGCCCGGAGCATCCGTAGGAGTTCGGGCTTCGAGAGAACGTTCGTCCCGGACTGGATCAACTGTGTCGTGCCGGTGTCGTCGTCGAAGGTGGTTCGCTCGAAGTTGTCGTTCACCGCTCGGAGCGCCTGTTCGGCTGGCACGTCCTCGGTGAACTGGTCGGTGCCGGAGTCGGTGCCGCCGCCGCCGAGGCCGAGAGCGAACACGCCCGAGACGATCAGAAACAGGAGAACGACCCGGACCGGTCGGTCGACGATCCACCCGTCGAGGGCGTCGATGTAGGGCTGGACATCGACCAGAAACCACGGGTCAGAACGGGGGGACACGCGTCGGTCAGTCGCCCCCGTCACGGCGGAACCAGACGAACAGGCCAACGGCGACGACGGCGCTCGCGGCGAGGCCGACGGGCACGAGCGGGAGGCCGCCGCTTTCCTGTCGTTCGGCCGTCACCGGGACGCGGTAGGTGCTTGATACCTGCGTATCGCCGTCGGGGAGTTCGTACTGCAGGTCGAGCGAAACCGGGTAGGACTTCTCCAAAGCGTTGCTCCCGGTGGCGAGACCGATGACGATGGTCGTCGTCTCGCCTGGATCGAGCGTCGAGACGATGCCCTCGTCATCGTCGCTGCTCAGCGGGGCTTGAACGAACGCCTTTGCCTCCACGTCCCGCAACGGCTCGTCGCCCTCGTTGGTCACGCGGAGTTCAAGCGTCGTCGACTCCCCGACGACGACGGTTCGGTCGACCGCCTCAACGCTGAACCGGTCACGTTGTCCCTCGATGACCACCTGCTCGTTAAGTGGGTCGCTCAGTCGGGTGTCGCCGCGGTCGTTGCGGTAGCGCACCGAGAGGTTGAACTGCTGTGTGCTCGCGCTTGCACCGTCGCTCACCGACACGTCGAAGGCGAAGTCGCCACGCTCGTCGGGGGCAAGCTCACCGAGGGCGTACTCGCGGGAGTCGATATCGACGTTCGGATTCGACGATCGGAGCACGACGACGGGATCACGAGCCGTATCCGGCCCGTCGTTGACGACGGTGCCGGTGAACGTCCCGTCCTCACCGACGCGCAGGGTCGCCCCGGTGTCACGGAGCCGAAAGGACTGTTCAGGGGCGGGGCGCAGGCCGACCGTCATCGCCTCCGAGGTGCGCTCGATGCCGTCCGTGTCCTCGTACTCCACCCGAGCGGTCAGACTGTAGCTTCGGAGCGCCGCGTCGTCGTCGAACGCGACCGTGTAATCGACCGTTTCGTTGGCGCCTGGTTCCCACGTGCCGACGTAACCGGTTGAGGACTCGGAGCGGCTCCCGAAGGTGAGTTCGTCCGTTTCCGAGGAGAGAACGACGCTCGCGTCGCGAGCAGGGCGCGTTCCCGTGTTCTCGATGTCGACCGAGAGCGATCCCGTATCGCCGACCTGTGCGGTCGTCTCCGAACCCCGGAGTTCGAACCGGGAGCCGTCGCGGACCCTGACGGCGATGTACTGGGTCTCCTCACGGGTGATGTCGTTGTATTTGGGTGCGCCGAGAGAGTCGTACTCGACGCTAAGGGTGTGGACGTAGGAGACGGTCACCGGGATCCGGTACCGGCCGGGATCGACGGTTTCGGGGACCGTGATCGAGACCGGATCGACCGCGGTGGTGCCACGAGGCACCTCACCGACGGCGACGCGCCCGGTGGTGATCTCGAAGGGGGTGGCTCCGTCCTCGACCTCGACCGACGTGCCGCGGGCGGTGGTGACGCGGGTTTCGTACTCGGCCGGGCCGCCGCGATTCAGTTGGCCGTCGTTCGAGAGAACGAGATCGAGTTCGGTTTCGGTTCCGGGTTCGACCTCCGAGGTCGAGGTGTACAACTCAAGTGCCGGACGGCCGATAACGGTGCCCGAGGAGGACTGGCCGGCGGCGACGCCGGTGGCGGCGACGGCCGAGACGACGACGAGTACGACGAGAAACGTAGTCCGGTGTGGGGATGACATGGTGTGTGGTGGGGAGTCTCAGGGCGGCGGATCTGTGGCCTGCGGTCGCGTGCCCGGTCGGGGACCGTCTGCCGGGTGTATATTCAAAAATTTGGAAGGAACGAGTTATATATGTTGTGAATGAACGTTCAGTAACCGTGGCGTTCGACAGCCCCTTCGGAGCCGACACCGGCGACGAGACCCGGACGGCGATCATGCAGGCGACCTACGAGGCACTGACAAAGCACGGCTACGAGAACCTCACGATTCAGCGCATCGGGGGGGAGTTCCCCAAGAGCAAGTCGCTCATCTACCAGCACTACGACAGCAAGGACGCGGTGTTGGTGGAGTTGCTGGAGTTTCTGCTCAACCACCTCAAATCACAGATGGCGCAGCCACCGACGACGGACGCCCACGCCAGCCTCCGGACCGTTCTCGATTTCGTTCTCGCGACGGATCTCGGCGCCGAGCGGTCCGAGCTGACGAATGTGATGGTAGAACTGCGTGGTCAAGCGCCACACAACGAGGTGTTCCGGACGTACTTCACGGCCAACGACCGGCAGTTCCGGCGTGACCTCGCGGGCATCGTCGAACGGGGCATCGGAGAAGGGGCGTACAGGCCGGTCGATCCCGAGGCGGTCGCCGGGTTCGTGCTAACGGTGATGAGCGGTGCGACGGTCCGGCGGGCGACAACGGACGGCGCAGCGGACATCGCGGCCGTTCGGCGGGAACTCGACGCGTATCTCCGGGGGCGGGTGCTTGCCGAGGGTGTCAAGCCGTAGGTGTCGTGTGGTCAGCAGACCGAGACGTGTCCCGCACCGTCGATGTGGACGGTGTAGCCGTCGTACTCGAAGGAGAGGTGAGCCGCTTCGTCGCCGTTACTGCCAAACAGTGTCTCAAGAGCGTCGGGGTCGATGTATCGTGCGAGCGGGGCGAGTTCACGCGGTGATCGGCCGTCGACCGACTGAACCGCCGCCAGAACGGTCGAGGTAACCGGTTCTCGCCGCGACCAGTCGATGGCCTCACGATGTCGCACCGCCTTCGCACGACCCGCAGTCTGTGTTCCGGTTGTCGCCATGGTTCAATTCTGACTCACACAGTATATATATCTGGCGGCGGGATTATCGCTTCTGATATCGTCCGGTCACGCCGAGCGGCGGAAAACCGAAAGGTGTCCCAGGCTGGACACCCAGAACCGACCGATGGACGTACTCGTCTTCGGTGCGGGCAGTCTCGGGAGCCTCGTCGGGGGCCTCCTCGCGACGGCCCACGACGTGACGCTTGTCGGTCGCGACCCACACGTCGAGGCGGTGCGAGACGATGGACTCCGGATCTCCGGCGTCGAGACCCTGGAGACGCTACCGGCGGCGACGACGGATGGGAGCGGCGCGAGCGCCGACCTCGCGGTGGTGACGGTGAAAGCCTACGACACGGCGACGGCCGCACACACCTTAGCGGCCGGCGACATCGGTGTCGTCTGCTCGCTACAGAACGGGATGGGCAACGAGAACGTTCTTTCCGACCACCTCGATGCACCCGTACTGGCCGGTGCGACCACCGTGGGGGCGCGGTTGGAGAAGCCGGGACACGTCAGGTGGCTCGGTCACGGAACGGTGACCCTCGGTCCGTGGCGACCGGCTGACGACGTGGCAACCGTCGAACGGGTTGTCGAGGCGTTCGAGGCGGCGGGTCTCGACACCGACGCGACGGCCGACGCTCGCGCGCTACTCTGGGAAAAGCTGGTGGTCAACGCCGGCATCAACCCGGTGACCGCCCTCGCCAGGGTTGAAAACGGGGCGGTCGCGGAGCCGCCGTTGTCCGACCTCGCCGAAACGGCGGCCGTCGAAGCCGCGCGGATCGCCCGTGCCGACGGCGTGTCGTTGTCGGCCGCGGAGGCACGGGCGGCGGTCGAAACGGTTGCCCGGGCGACGGCGCGAAACCGGTCGTCGATGCACCGCGACGTGGCGCGTGGCCGCCGGACCGAGATCGGTGCGATCAACGGTTACGTCGCCGAACGGGCGAGCCACCTTGACCGCTCGGCTCCGGTCAACCGGGCGCTCACCGCCCTGATTCGTGGCTGGGAGGTCGGGGTCGGTGTCGGCGATTGAAAACGGAGGGGTATCATTAATTCCCCGGCGGCCGACCAGTGGACGATGCCAACGGTTCAGGAGATCCAGCGGGCGTCGGCGTCGGACGAACCGCTCACGATGCTGACGGCCTACGACGCGCCGACGGCGCGGATCGTCGACGCGGCGGGAATCGATGTGATCCTCGTCGGCGACAGCATGGGCAACGCCGTGTTGGGCTACGATTCGACGCTTCCCGTGACCGTCGAGGAGATGGCCAGTCACACCGGTGCGGTCGCACGGGCGACCGAGACGGCCCTCGTCGTCGCCGACATGCCATTTTTGAGCTACGGAACGAGCGAACGCGACGGGATCGAGAACGCGGGGCGTCTCGTCAAGGAATCGGGGGCCAACGCGATCAAACTCGAATCCGGCCCCCACACGCTCGATCTGACCGAGCGGTTGGTCGAACTGGGCATCCCGGTGATGGCACACCTCGGGCTGACGCCCCAACGACTCAATCAGATGGGATACACCCGACAGGGGACGACCGAAGCGGCCGCCGACGAGATTCTCGACCTGGCGCGTCGCCACGAGGAGGCGGGCGCGTTCTCGCTGGTGCTCGAACACGTCCCGGACGACGTGGCTGCCGAGGTGACCGACGACCTCGACATTCCCGTTATCGGCATCGGGGCCGGGCCGGACACCGACGGTCAGGTGCTCGTTCTGACCGACGTGATCGGACTCTCGCAGTCCGTGCCGCCGTTCGCCGAGCAGTTCGGCGACGTTCGCGAGGAGATAGAGGAGGCGGTGGAGGCCTACAGGCGAGCCGTCGAAAACGGCTCGTTCCCGGAAAACTCGGGCTAGGCTGTCGCGCCGGTGATCGCCGTCGCGAGCAGCGGTCGCATCAGACCAACGACGGGGGCGTCGGCGCTGTCGGTCCAGATAGCGCGGTGTTTGCGGACACCGGGGAGGTCCGTCGCGCCGTCGGCGCTGACGAGCAACGCATCGCCGTCGATCATAACGACACTCGTAACCGCGCCGGGCTGGATGGGGAACGACTCCCACCAGGTCCATGTCTCCACCACATCGACGCCGTCGATACCGTCGAGGCGGTTGCGGATCGGTTCGCCGGGCGATCCGACAACCACGTCGACGCCGCGGTCGGCCGCGTCGGTGATTGCCTCGACGACGTCGTCGGCGAGGAGGGCCTCAACGGCGACCGACAACAACACCTCCTCGTCGGCGGTGCCGATGAGGGTCGCGAGCCGTTCCGCGACGGCGGCCTCACCTTCCATCGTCCAGACGTCGCCGGCGCTCGACGACTGCTCGGGCGAGCCCAGACGGGGGAGAACGGTGCCGAGACGGTCGAGGCGGTCCTGACACTCGCGCTCGACGAGGTCGACCGCCTCGCGGGGCGAGACCGCCCGGAAACGGCGTGGCTTCGACTCCTGAACGCTCACAAGCCCCCGGTCTTGGAGCGTGTCCATGCTGTCGTAGATGCGCGCACGCGGCACGTCCGCGACATCGCTTACTTCCTTGGCGGTCCCCTCGCGGAGGCGCATCAGGGCGACGAAACTTTTCGCTTCATATTCGGTGAGTTCGAACGTCCGGAGCGTATCGACCGCTTCCTCAACGAGCGACTCTACCCCGGTGTCGGCTGGCATTGTATCTTGTGTCACGACGAGCGACTCCCGTGTCACCCGACCTAAGAATGACACCACCAAAAAGAGTCGGGTCGAGCGACGGACGGTTGACGGATCGGCGCGGACCGGTTCTCCCCCGCCATCGGGGCTCCCGTCGACGGCGACGCCGGCTGGACCGTCGCCAAACCATGCCGTATGTTGTCGTGTACCAACTGTTGTTTCTATCGCAATCAAAACACAGTAGAAACTATTAAGATCCTACCCGTTGTACTAATGGATGAGAAGAGGGGCACGCGGTTACGCACGCCCCACAAGACTTAATCATGAGCCAGCAGCCTCGAACCCTCCGAGAGACCGGTGGGGAACAGCGCACGACGACCGAGAACCGCGAAGAAGCCGAGAGTGCCGAGCACGCCTGTCCGGAGTGCGATGCCGCACTGGTCACGGACGAGTCACGCGGCGAGACGGTGTGTGAGGCGTGTGGTCTCGTGGTCAAGGAGAACGAGATCGATCACGGCCCCGAGTGGCGCGCCTTCGATTCCAGCGAGCGCGCAGAGAAGAGCCGCGTCGGCGCACCGACGACGAAGCTCCTACACGACGACGGACTGTCGTCTGTCATCGACTGGCAGGACCGGGACGCAAAGGGACGGACCATCGACGGAAGCAAGCGCCGGAAGCTCCAACGGCTCCGGACGTGGGACGAACGGTTCCGTTCGAAGAACGCACAGGAGCGCAACCTGAAACAGGCACTCGGCGAGGTCGATCGGATGTCGTCGGCGCTCGGGCTCCCCGAAAGTGTCCGCGAGACGGCGAGTGTGGTCTACCGGAAGGCGCTGGAAGACGACCTTCTGCGTGGCCGGTCGATCGAGGCGATGGCGACCGCGTCGCTGTACGCGGCCGCCAGACAAGCTTCGATCCCGCGGAGCCTCGACGAGTTCGAACCTGTCAGCCGGGTCGGCCGCAAGGAGTTCTCGCGGGCGTACCGATACATCGTCCGCGAACTCGGACTGGCGATCGAACCCGCCAACCCGTTGGAGTATCTGCCGCGTTTCGCCTCCGATCTCGACCTCAACGGAGCGACGAAATCGCGTGCACGGTCGCTTCTCGAGGAGGGGATGGAAAGCGGTGTCCACAGCGGCAAGAGTCCGGTCGGACTCGCGGCGGCAGCGCTCTATGCGGCCTCGATCCTCGAGGGCGAGAAGGTGACCCAAAAAGAGGTGTGCGAGGTCAGCGATGTCTCCGAGGTGACCGTCCGCAACCGGTACACCGAGTTGCTCGAAGCCGGCACCGACCCCGACGCGGCACGAAGCGCCGCCTAAGGACGGATCGCAGTCTCTAGATCCGCACCGATCAGCTCCGCTCGGAGTTGTTCGGCTGCTGCCCCGGTTTCATCGGCGTTTTCCATCAGGACCGTCTCGCTCGGAAAGAGGTTCTCGCCAACGACGAGACCGTGGTCACGCGCCGTCGATCCGGTCATCGTAAGGTAGACACCGAGTCCGGCGTCGGCTATCGCGGCCTCCTCCTCGGTTCCCGGGTCCGGGTAGACAAAGGTCACGTCATCGAGTGCCCGCGTTCCAAGAACGGCCTCCACGAGGCGTTCGTACCGCGGTGAGATACACAGTGGCCCGGTGTACCCCGAGACGAACGCCCGGTCGAGTTCGGTCCCCGGAGGGACGGTTCCGGGCGTCGCCAGAAGCGTGTGATACACCGTATCGCCGAGGCCGCTCACGACCCGAACGTCGGTATCGCGAGGATCGATCCGGGCGTTCACGTCGGCGAGTGAGCCAAGCCCCTCCTCGCCGAGCGTAACCACCTCCTCCAACACGAGGTCGGCGCTGTCGAACCCGAGACCGAACTCATGGGTTCGGAGCGCACGGAACGGCTCCTCCCGGCCGACGAGTTCGACCGTCTTGCCCTCTGCCACGACGGTCGCACTGTCGAAGACGATGCGCCGGGGCATCCCCTCGCGGTCGTCCCGTAGAAGGGTGTACTCCGGGCGCGTCGGATCCGAAAGATCGCTGTACGCCGCGAGCCGTTTGTACACGTCGCGGTCGGCCTCGGCCTCGCCTTTGGTGATCGCCTTCTCGTATCGGAGCGTCGAGGAGACATCGTCCGCGAGGTCGGTCGCGCCCGCGACGGCGGCGAAGCGTTCGAGAACCGCCTCAAGCGGGCGTCCCTTCCGGGGAACGGCGACACGAACCGTCTCGGTCATTGTCGGACGGATGCGGGCGCGGGCTTTAGCGATTGCGCTTCGGGCGCATCACCCCTGTCCGGCCCCGAAGGCGTCACCGAGGCGGTTGCGGAACGTCTGGAGGTCGTCGATGTTCGATCGGAGCGCCTCGATGTCGTTCTCGAACGCCTCGACCGTCTCGAGTCGGTCGTCGAGGGAGTCGACCGTCTCGCCGAGTTCGTCGAGGCCGTCGTCGAGGCTCTCGATCCGGTCGGAGACGGCCGCGACGTCGTCGGTGATGGCAGCCACCTCGTCGCGGAGGTCGGCCCGGTCGGTCTCCGCCGTCGACAACGACTCGTCGAGGCTCTCGACACGGGCTGTCAGGTCGCTCAGTTCCTCGGTCACGTTCTCCAGCGCCTCCTCGGCGGTGCCGTTCTCGTCGAGGAACCCTTCGAGAGCGTCGCGGTATGCCAACAGATCCGCGACCTCCGACTGGAGACGGCCGATCCGGGCGTCGACGCTGGTCGGCGACGCCTCATCCAGCGCCTCACGGAGAACAGAAAGGTCGTCGTCGTCGACACGGTCGGCGCGAATCTCGGCGGCGAGGGCGGCCGCGACCGAGTCGGTTTCAACGGCGGGCCGGTCGGCCGTGTGCTCGGGAGCCGGGTCGGTCTCGGCGGCATCGTCCCTGTCGTCGTCACCGACGGACCCGTCGGCCGCGGCGGGGCTGTCGCGGGGGTCGAGCGATTCGGCCGCGGCCGAGGAGTGGACCGACTCGGGAGCCTCGGCGTCGGCTTCGGCTTCGGCTTCGGCTTCGTCCTCGTCCTCGGCGTCGTCATCGACTTCCGGCGCCGCGTCTGCGGTATCGACACGAGTCACGTTCGTGTCACCGTCGTGCATCGCCGCGTCGAGGTCGTCGGCCGGGTCACGGGGGGTCGGGGAAGCGTCTGTGTCGGCATCGGCGTCGACCTCGGCGTTGGGTTCCGTGGCCGGTGGATCGTCGGGATCGCCAAGGAGCGGTCCGGAATCGAGATCAGACAGGCCGTCGTCGCCGTCACCGGAGAGAGCGTCGCGGACGACCTGTGTCGTCTCGCGACCGAGCACGTCGCCGGTGTCGGGATCGGTGTCGGTTTCGATCAGTTCGATCGTGGGTTCGTCGAGAAAGTCGTCGGCCTCGGAGGGATCGTCGATACGGATGCCGTACACCGTGAGAACGGACTCACCAGGGTCGATCGTCCGCTCGTATGCGACGCGGTGGTCGCGGTATGCGGTCCAGTTGTCGCTGTCGTAGTCGGGGTGAAAGCCGACGCCCTCCATCGGGAACGATTCGGGGATGTGTTCCACGAGGCGGATCCGGATAGGATCCTCGGCGAGCGATTCGATCTGGAAGGCGATGGCGGGGACCGGGAACCGGTCGGCCTCGAACGCCTTTCCCACGCGCACCTCCTCCGTCGAGACGGACACCGACGGATCGGACTCTGGATCGGCCATGAGGCATACTGCTTCCAGTAGTAGCATAAAACAACCGGCGGGTCCGACGCCCGCCGCCGGCTACAGGTCGACCCGATCGCCGAGTTCGACGATAGCCAGTCGCTCGGGATAGTCGAAGCTCCGAGCGTGGTGGTGGAGAACGGTCGGATCGGCGGTGAGCCCTTTCCACATGTCCCAGTGGCTCGGTAGCAGGCGGTCGAGTTCGAGCGCTTCGGCCGCGCGGATCACCCCGTTCTCGTCGGCATACCACCGCGTCCGGGTCGGTTTACCCGTCTCCTTGTCGGGGATGCGGCCGGCCGACCCGAAGGCCAACACCCCGAGGTCGATGTCGAACCGGTCGGCGATGTCCGGAAAGGAGTCGGCGTGTCGGGTGTCACCGCCGTGGAAGACGGTCCCGGTCGGGTGGTCGATCACGTAGCCGACGGGGTGGTCCGCGTCGGGATCGTTCACCGGGACGACGTGGATGGTGAACTCCCCGATATCGAAACGATCGTTCTCGGCGACAGTGACGAACTGGTCGGCGACAACGCCCCACTCGTCGGTCCACATCTCCCGTTCGACGACCGCCATGCTGGCGTCGGGGGCGTAGTAGTCGGCACCGGTCGAGGCGAGGATGGGGGCCTGTGTCGGGCCGTGGACGTGGTCCGAGTGTTCGTGGGTCGCAAGAACGGCGTCGGCCGCCTCAACGTCGCTCGGAGCGAACGGAACGGGGATCATCCGAATCGTCCGCGGCGGGTCGCCGGTGCCGAGGTAGGGATCGATCAACAGCGTCGTTCCGCCGCTCCCTTTGAGAACAACGCCGTTACAGCCCAGATACCAGATTGCGACGGTGTCGGGGTCGGCGTCAGCGACGGCCGCCGGAAGCCAGTCGCCCCAGTCGCTCTCGCCGAGTTCGTGTGACATGTCGGCCCGTCCGGTCGGTCGGTGTCTAAGCGTTGCGGTCCGCAGAACACCCGGGAAGGTTTTGTCCGTGGATGGGTGACCGCAACCATGACCTTGAACGAACTCGTCCGCCTCCGAACGGTCGCAGACTACCAGTTCGGCGGTGGCGCGGGGGCGGCGCTGTTCCCGCCGGACGGTGACCTGACCGTGACCCACTCGACCGGCGGCCGCCCCAGACAGATCCGGACCGACGCGGGTCGGCTTGTCTCCTACGGCACCGACGGCCGCTTCACGCTCGGCGTCGAGGGCGGCCGGCGCCTGACCGAAGCACTCGATCCGCCGCGGGCGCGGGTCGTCGTCGGCGCCGAGAGCGAACCCTTTGTCCGTGAGGGAAAAAACGCCTTCGCGAAGTTCGTCACCGCCGTCGACGGCGACGTGCGACCGAGCGACGAGGTGGCGGTCGTGAACGACGATGGCGACGTACTCGGCGTCGGGCGGGCGGAACTGTCCGCCAACGCCATGCGGGACTTCGGGACGGGAATGGCGGTGAAGGTGCGCGAAGGGGCGGACTAAAGATACGCCGCCACCCCCAGCGCACGGGCGACGGGAATGCCCGCGAGAACCGAGCCGAGGAGGTAGCCGCCGATAGCCCCCCCGTTCAACAACGGGAGCCCGGCGTGGGCGCGACCCTTCAGGACGGCCCACAGCAGGATTCCGAGGCCCAGAAAGGTTCCGATTATCGCCAGCAGAGCGGGAAGGTTGAGCGCGGGGAGACCACGGACACCGAGCGACGCCGCAGGGGAGAAGGCGGCCGCGCTGGCGACCATCACGGTCGGCATCACGGCATCCCCAAGACCGATAAAAAAGGCGTCGCGCCCGCCATCCGATACCTCGTCGGCCGTGCCCGTGTCGGTGTTGACGGCGTCGTCATCGGCGGCATCATCGGGTCCGTTATTGTCATGGACATCGTTCGCCCCGCTGAAATCGTCGTCGAGCAGGGAGTAGGACAACGAGAGCGGGACGACGAGAATCACCGGAATGTGGAGATCCATCACCCCCTCGGCGAGGCTGAGCATGTGTTCGGTGCCGTAGACGCTGATGGCGTCGTACACGGCGAGTACCGACAGAAGGACAAGCGCAGGGAGCAGTCCGAAACTGATGCCGAACAGCGCTCCGGCGCCGATACCCATCACGACCCCGGCGGCGTCGATGACGTACCACTCGGGATAAACCAGCAAGGCGAGTGCGACGCCGATAGAGAGCGCCACCGCGAGAACGTTGACCGATCCGACGATGAGTGGCGCGGGCGCGACAACGGAGAAGACGTACCACGAGACGAGCGCACTGGAAAGGAGAACGACCGCCCGGACGGCACGCTCGAAGGCGTATTTGAACGCGGCGAGCATCAGGGCCGTCGCGACGAGAATGGCGGCAAAGTACACGAGGCTGTTGGTCGGGTCCGAGGGATCCTCGACCGCCTGGTACCCGGCCGTCTCGAAGGGACCGACCATCGCGAGCGCACCGACCTGGACGAGCAAGAACAGCACCCCGGCGACGGCGGCGCCGCGGGCCTCGCGTGCGTTCATGCCAGCCACTTGGTTAGGGGGTGGTTTGGGGATTGCGACTCCCCGTCCGGCTTCGGTGTGTCGGCAGGTTCGGGGATCGGCGGTCGGTCCGGCCGTCCGATACGGTCAACAGTGTGGGGCCGCTAGTCCCGGTGATGTCCTCTATCGCGGAAGCCCTCCGATTCGTCGCACGCCGGATAGCGTGGTTGCGTGGCCGGTCGCCGCGGTCGCCGGGAGGCGGTGTCCTCGCCGTTCTGGCCGTTCTGGCCGTTCTCGCCGTCGTCGGCTGGTACTTCCGGCCGTGGCTACACGGACTCGTCTACACGGTGTACACGACACCGATCCTGCCTCTCGTCGTGTTTGTCGCCGGGCTGTCGGTGTACGCTCTCCGCCAGCGAACAGGCGTGGTCGGTCCACAGGTCGCACTCGCCGTGTTTCTGGCTGTCCTCGTCGTCGGGAGCGGGGTCACGGGGCTGTTGGCCGGCGAACGCCTCGGCAAATCGACCCTCGAATCGGCCACGACGGCCGACACGCTGGCCGAGACCGACTCCGGAATGCCGCGTGTCGTCCCGAAAAGCGTCGCCGGCCGTTACGCCTCGAACACGCTCAACTTTCCGCAGTACCGGATCACCGGGAGCGACGTGACCGTCGACAACGGGACGCCCTACTGGTCGTACGCGCTCGCGCCCGACGGCGCGTACAACTACTTCACCAAACAACAACGCGGGACCGTCCTTGTCGATATGACACAACAGAACGCGGAGGTCAGGACGGTCACCGACGACCTCGAACGTGGTGTCGGGCCGGTGTTCTACAACAACTACCGGTTCGAACTGCTCAAGCGCGGTCAGTACCTCGTCGACTACGGCGACCCGTTCATGCTCGTCGATGAGGGCGAACAGTACGTCGCGGTGCCGTACACGACGCCGACCTTCCACTGGGCGCCGCTTCCGTACACGACACCGGAGTGGGGAGGCGTTGCGCTGATCGACGACGAGGGCAACGTCGAGGATCTATCCCCCGCGGAGGCAAGGCAACATTCGGCGCTGGACGGACAAAAGCTCTATCCGTTCGACCTCGCCCGGAAAAAGGTCGCAACGACAAAGTACCGCCGCGGGATCGTCAACACGTTCACCAGCCACGAGGACGAAGTCGAGGTGGCGCCCGTCCCGGGTGCCGACAACGACCAACCGTTTCTGGTGTTCACCGAAGACGGGCCGGAGTACATCGTTGCGGTCGAACCGTACGGCGAGGCACAGGGGCTCAGGGAGGTCTGGACCGTCGACAGCCGGACCGGCGACTACGAGGTGTACACCCCCGACAGGTCACTGTTCGGCGCCAGAAAGGCGACCGACTACGTCCGACAGGCCGCGCGGACGACCGACTGGAACCGCTTCACCCCATCGGAGCCGATCCCCGTCGTCGTAGACGGTCAACTGTACTGGCAGGTCCGGGTCATTCCGGGCGACAGCAGCGGGATCGCGTACATCGCGTTCGTCAACGCACAATCGAGTGACGTACGGGAGGTGTCGACGACCCCCGAGGTCGTCGGGTTCCTCGATGGTGGCGTAGGGGCCACCGACAGCGGCGACGGCAGTAGCGGTGGGTCGGCCGACGGCCGCCAACCCTCGCTGATCGTGCAACGCGTCGCCCCGAACGGCTCCGTCGTCGGAACGCTGGAGGTCTACGGGAACGAGTCCGTCCGTGTCGTCCAGGGCAACGCGACGCGGACGAACGGCACGACGACCTCGCCGGGAGCGGCCTGACCACCGTCGTCTCGGATCAGCGCGAGCGCGCGTACAGTTTCTCGCCGAGAATGTCGGGCAACCGGACGTGATCGTCGGGTGAGACGGCGAGATAGGGGCGATCGACGGGGCCGAACACGTCGACGACACGGCCCACGCCCGAGAGCGACTCGTCGACGGCCGTCGCACCGATATCGGGTGTGTCGTCGCCGTCGTCGGAACGGACGATGGCGAGTCCCTGTGCGGTCCGGGTGACGGTACCGAGGCGACGCACGGTCAGTCCCGGAGGATCGTCACGTAGGCCGCGATGGCTTGGACGAGGTCGTTTTTCGAGGAATCGTCGGCCCCCTTGATCAACACACGACCGCGAGGCTCGTATTCGCGGGGGTAGGTCATGTCCCGTTCGATCACCGCGTCGTAGCCGACCTGCTTGGCGGCCTCGGCGATTTCGTCGACCGTCGGGTCGTCGACGGCCTCGCCGGTTGGAACCCGCCGCCCCTCGGCGCGGCTTTTCGCCGCGTCCAGATAGGCGGGCCAGATGACGTTCTCGACCATACGCCAACCCGACGCGCCGTCCGTAATACGGTTTTGGATGGCCGCGGCCTCACCGTCGTGGTCGCCTGCGCGTGACGGCCGCGATCAGAAGGAGGGCGGCGACGGCGGCGGTGCCGACCCCGAACCCGGGCGCGTCGCCGGACGTGGTGGCCGTCTGCGTCG
>NZ_JAQCNJ010000034.1 GCF_028275055.1 Haloplanus sp. | reverse complement strand
AACAACTACTTCTTCGACGGATCCACCGGCACCAACAGCCGGATCTTCGTCTTCGCCACCGACGACCGCAACGCCGGCGACTACGAGGCCGACATCGACGGTGAGGGGACCGCCGACATCACGGTCCGGGGACTCGGCTTCTCGGTCGACATCGACGACCGGAACATCACCAACCTCCAGGCGCTCGAAGGCACCGTTGAGGCCCGCGCGGGCGACCGACCCGTCAGACTCGAATTCCTCGACGAGGACGGCGAGGCCGTCGACGAGGTCGACGACCGGATCGTGAGTCTCTCCGGGCAGGGCGAATACGGGTTCAGCTACGACCTCGAGTCCCTGGAGGTCGAAACCGGCGAGTACACCATCCGCGCGACCGACACCACCTCCGGCGTCTCGGCGGAGTCCGACACCATCGTCGTCCGGGAGGCGGGCGACGTCAAGGCCACGTTCCCCGGTAGCACCACCTCCGAAACCCGGGGTGACGTGGCTGCGATCCCGATCGAACTGGACAACACCCGTGAGGCCACCCTGACGATCGGGGGCGAGGACCTCGGGTTCGAGTCGAACGTGACCGTCCGCGACGACGACCAGGACGGGGACGTCACGGTTTACTTCAACACCTACGCGGCGTCGACCGCGAGTGAGGGTGACCTCGGGACCGGCAACGACGTGTTCAGCGTCGGCGACGACGACGAGATCATCAGCAGCGACCTCTCGATCGGCGTCTCGAACCTCCTTGACGCGACGTCGTACGACATGTCCGTCGCGGCGGAGGGGCGGGAGACCGACGTCGACCTCCTCGTGTTGGAACCGCGCGAAACCACCGCGATCCGCACCTGGACCGCGCCGCAGAACCGCTACGGCGACCTCGACGCCGCCGAGGACGTCCGTGAGGGCGACGGCGAGTGGCTGACCCGGACCGACGAGGTCGCAACCGGCGACACGGTCGTCTACGAGATCCGGGCCTCCGGGCTCGAAGGGGCGCTCGACGCCCGCGGCGAGGACACCATCACCTCGGAGTTCTACGACTTCGCGAACGGCTCCGGGAGCAACCCCGCGGCGGGGCTCGCCGTGGCGCAACAGGACCCCGGCCCCAACCAGGATCCCCTGCTCCTGCAACTGAACGGCTCGAACAGTCAGGTCATAGCCGACTCGGCTAACGACAGCTACTACATCGTTACGCGCACCGGCGACGACGGCCCGGGCGCGGTTGAGGACGAGGACAACGACGGGGCGATCGATCCCGGCGAGAACGACTACGGGCAGGTCAGCACCGACGACGACCTCCAGGCGTCGTTCACCGTCTTCGGCGACGACGAGAACGACCTCGATCTGACGGCGGACGGCGGAGACGAGGCCGTCGAAACCACGCACTCGCTCACCGAACCCGAACTGTCGATGTCGGAGCCGTTCAACGTGACCGAGGCCAGCGGCCAGGAGGTCTTCGGCGAGGCGACGGTCGCCCCCGGAACGGAGGTTCGGATCCGGGTCCGGAGCGGCGACAACGTTCGGCCGGCGTTCCTGAAGACCGCGGAAACGACAGTGGACGGGGACGGCCAGTTCCTCGTGACGCTGTCGTTCAACGACACCAGCCCCGGCGACCGCTACAGTGTCATCGTCGACGATACCGGCCCCGCGTCGGAACTGACCGTCGAGGGAACGGTTCAGCCGGTGATCCAGACGCCGACGACGGACACGCCCGCGGAGACCACGGTGATCACGTCCACGGCGACGCCGACGACCACCACCACGTCGACGCCGACCGAGACAACGACGTCACGGCCAGCCACGACGACAACCGAAGTCCCGACGGTCCAGACGCCGACCACCACGCCCGGCTTCGGGGTCGTGGCCGCTCTTGTTGCGCTCGCGGCGGCCGCGCTCCTGGCCGTGCGTCGGGACTGAGGCTGCGGCCGGCGGTCGCGTGCCGCTCACTCCCCGCCGCGGGCGGGCCGCCCGAGGCGCTCCTCCACTGCCTCCACCTTCTTACGTGCGCGACCCCCTTGGGTCCGCTTGTCGTCGATCTTCAACACCGTACTCACTCTGTCCGCGTCGACCGCCTCGTGGGCGGCCTGCGCGGCCGCAAACAGCGTTCCGACGTCGTCGGCCTCGATCACGGTCCCCATCGGATTCGTCTCGTAGCGCACGTCGAAGCCCTCCAGTGCGTCGACGGCTTTCGCGACCTCCGCGGACATGCTCCCCTCGATCACGGGTGCGACGCTGAGTAGCGCGACGACTGTCATACCCGTGTTCGGCCACGGAGTCGCAAAACGCTTACTCGGCGCGGGCGCGGCTATGGCTTCGGCCGGCTTACCCGCCGGCTCCGAACTCCGCGGCGGCGACCCGTGCATCGCCGGCAGTGCCGCCCGGAGACTTACCCTTCGGTGAGCCGGTACAGGGTGCCTCCGGGGGCGACGAACACGCTGCCCATAGCCACCGCCGGCCCACGTACCACATCCTCGAACGTCGACCGCCACTGTTCAGTGCCGGTGTCAGGATCGAACGCAACGAGCGAGTTGTCTCCCGAGCCTCCGAGGGTGCCGCGCCCCGCGTACACGCTTCCGTCGTCCACCGCGGGCCTGATCCCGATGTACGACGGCGAGGAGGACTCGACCTCGACCCGCCACTCCTCGCTTCCGTCGGCAGCATCGAGTGCGTACAGGCCGTGGGCGAACTCGTCCGAGGCCGTCTTGAACGTCCCGGCGAACACGGTCCCGCCGGCCACCGCCGGCGACAAGACCACAACCTCCCGGCCGGCCTCGAACCGCCACCGTTCACTCCCGTCCGCCGCCCGGATCGCCCGCACCTCCCGCCCCTGGCCGACGTAGACCGTCCCGTCGGCCACCGCCGGGATCGTCACCTCCTGGGTGGTATCGGCGGCCCACTCCTCGTCACCGGTCGCCGCATCGAGCGCGTAGAGCGTCCCATCGACGTTTACATACACCGTTCCGTCGGCGAGTGCGGTCCTGGAGAGGTCGAATATCCCTCCGGGCTCGGACCGCCACCGCTCGTCCCCGGTGACGGCGTCCAGCGCGTACACCGTGGTCTCACCGACGACGTAGACGGTTCCGTCGGACACCAGCGGCGACGGCGGCGTGCCCCCGGTGGAATCGGTGCCGATGCTGAAGCTGACCGACCACCGCTGCTCGCCGGTCGCAACGTCCAGTGCGTGTACGGTGCCCTCTGGTTCCGCGACGCTACCGACGAACACCGATCTGCTGGTCACCGCCGGCGTGGACACCAGTGGCGTCTCGGCGTCCGAGATCCCGGTCGCCCACTGCTCGTCTCTGCTCGCGGCGTCGACTGCTCGGACCGACTCCTGCCCCCCGACGAACACGGTGCCGTCGGAGACGACCGGGGGGCGTGCCCCGCCCACCCGGAGCTGCCAGTCCGTGGTAACGCCGGCCGTCGGACCGGAGTCGGCCGA
>NZ_JAQCNJ010000031.1 GCF_028275055.1 Haloplanus sp. | reverse complement strand
TGGACCGCGGGGTTCTCGCTCCACACCTCCGCCTCCCAGTGTGTCGCGGCGGGATCTTCCGGTGGATCGTCGTAGACCGCGAGGTTGTGGCCCGGCGGGAGATCGAACTCGGCCTCGCGGTCGGCGGGTGCGACGGCGACACGCGGGGGATCCCGTCCGGCCGTTCCGAAGCGTGTCACCGCGCCCAACTGCGCCGCCCCGTAGAACGAAAGCACCGGCTCGGGCACGTGTTCGGCGGCGATACACACCTCGTCGCCGGGACGAACGCCCAAGTGTCGGAGCACGTTTCCGGCCTTGTACGAGGTCGTGATGAAATCGCGGTAGCTGTACGTCCGGCCGGACTCGCGGGCCCGGAGCGCGATCCCCGGGGTCCGACGCTCGCGGGCGACGACGTCGCCGAGGGTCTCGGCGTCGGGACACGACGCCGGGAAGTCGGCGTCGGCATCATCGGCTCCGGAGTCGTCGTGGGCGGGGGGCATAGCCGGCGTTCCGTGGGCACAACGCAAAACGGCATCGGCCGAGGCGGTCGGCGTGTAAACGGCCGACTGGTCGGCGGCGGCCGTTACCCGAGGATACCCCTCAGGGCGCGCCCGCGACAACAAGCGTGCTCGCCGCCTCGGCGTGGAGTCGCCGGTCCGATTCGGGGTCGACGCGCACGGCGTCACCGGGGTCCATCGCTACCGACTCGTCGTCGACGACGAGGGTGACGTCGCCGTCGGCGAGGTAGTAGACTTCCTCGTGGTCGCCGTCGCCGTGGTCGTGTTCCATCCCGGCCCACCCCGCATCGACATCGACGACAGTAACGCCGAGGTTTTCGCAGCCGAGCGTCTCCCGGAGGAAGTACATCCCGTCGGCGCGTTCGTTGCCGTCGACGTAGTTGGCTTTCGTGTAGGACATCGACTACACATACCGACGGCCAGCACCTGAACGTGTGGGTGTCGGGCCCCGATCGCGGCGACCAGTCTGTCCGCTCCCGCGCCAATGTCCGACCGCTTCAGCGTCGTCAACCCCCCGAAAATCGGAGCTGTGCAATGCACCTGAGCCGCCGGCTTGATCCGTCGACGGCATCACGCTCCAGCGTCAGGCCGGCCCGCCGCCGTCGGTTGCCGTCCGCGACCCAGGAGCCGCGTCGGCGTGTGTCCCGTGCGCTCCGGACCGTCCAGTGTCGGTGCCGACGGTGAACGCGTCGAGCCGCCGTTGTAGCTCGTCGGTCTGTTCGGCCAGGGACCGCGAGGTGTCCGCGACCTCGGTCAGTGCGGACGTCTGCTCCTCGGCGGCCGCCGAGGCGTTCGCGGCCTCGTTGCTCGTCCGCTCCGCGACCTCGGTCACCTCGTCGATCATTCCCACCGTCTCCTCGGTCGCACTCGCCTGGTCGTCGGTCGCCCGGGTTATCTCCTGGACCCCGGTGTTCGTCTCCTCGACCTGCCGCGCGAGCTCCTCCAACGCGTCGAGGGCCTCCTCGACCGTGCTCGCACCCGCCGAGACCCCCTCCTCCATCTCCCTGATGTCGTCGGCGGTCTCGGTCGTCGACGACTGGATCCGCTCGATCCGGGCGTCGATCTGCTCTGTCGCCTGTGTGGTCTCCGCTGCGAGTTCCTTGACCTGGTCGGCGACGACGGCGAAGCCCTCACCGGCGTCCCCCGCGCGAGCGGCCTCGATCGAGGCGTTCAGCGCCAGTTGGTTCGTCTGGTCCGCGATATCCGAGATCAGGTCCACGATCTCGCTCACCTCCGCAACCTCCTCGACTAACCCCTCGACCGAGGCGATCGTCTCGTCGGTGTTCGCTTCGATCGTCTCCATCTCGTCGATCGCGTCTGCGGCGGCCCGTTGTCCGGTAACCCCGAGGTCGGAGGCCTGCTGGGCCGTCGACGCCACCTGGTTCGCCGAGGCGGCAACCTCCTCGACTGTTCCCGAGAGGGTCTGCATCTCATCCGACGCGTCCCGTAGGGACGCCTGCTGTCGATCGGCCCCGGCGCTGATCTCCTGGACCGACTCGGCTACTTCCCGGCTTGCGGTTCTGATCTCCTCGGCACCCGCCGTGACCTCCTGACTCGATGCGGCGACCTCGTCGGCGAACTCCCGGATCTCCGCGACCGTCCGTTCGAGGTCCGTGGCCATCCCGTTGAACGCCTCGGCGATCTGTGCCATCGCGTCGTTCTCGTCGTCCGGTGTGAGCCGAACACTCAGGTCGCCGTCGGCCGCCCGCTGCATACCCGCGCTGTACTCGTCGGCCGTGGCTTCGAGGTGGTCGACGAGCGCCTCCGACCGCTCGCGTTCCTCCTCGGCTCGCTTCCGTTCGTCTTCCGCCCGCTCGCGTGCGCTTTCGGCCTCGTCGAGCGACTCACGCAGCGAGTCACGCATACTTCCGAACGCCGCGTAGAGCTGGCCGAGTTCGTCGACACGCGCCGATCGAAGGTCGGTATCCAGGTTGCCGGCTTCGAGCGCGTTCGCCTTTGCGGTCAGTTCGTCGAGCGTATCGATCGTTCGGCGTTTGATTAGGACGATGATCACGCCGAACCCGAGCAGCGACGACGCCGCGACCAGGAGGATGTTCCGGGACACCTGCTGTTGGAGGGCGAACATCGTGCTCTTCGGCGAGTGGGTCATCAGCACCCAGTCGGTTCCCTCGACCGGGGCGTATCCCATCGTCATCCGTGAGCCGCCCATCTCCATCTCCATGTATCCGGACTGGCCGTCGAGACCCTTCTCGACCGCCATCGAGTCGACCTCCTCGACGTCCTGTTCGCCCATGTTCTGCGAGCGGATCTGGTCCGTCCGGTGGCTCAGGACGGTTGTCCCGTCGGAGTCGACCACCTTGGTGAACGAGTCACGGACCGGTCGCGGCATCTCGGAGGCCTTCTGTTCGAGGTCGACCACGAGCGCGAGCGCCCGCCCCTCGTGGCCGGGGACTGTCGAAACGAACGCGACGGACGGCGCCCCGGTCTGCGGGTCGACGAAGGGCTCCGAGATCGAAACACCTCCGCTATCGGTCTCGACCGCCCCGTCGCTCCAGGGGTAGTCGCTCCACCCGTCGTCGGTGCCGACCCGGTCGTCGGCCGTACCGGCCCGGAACACGCCCGCCGACGTATCGAGGTAGTGAACGGCGGTCACCGAACTCGGTCCCTGATCACTCTCGACTTTATCCGTGAGAAACGCCGAAATCCGTTCCGGGTCGTCGCTTTGGACTGCCTCCGATTCGGCGAGCACGCGAGTGTACCCCCGGGTCTGTTCCGTCCACTCGCCGAGGGCGGAAGCCTGTGTCTCGGACGCCGTCTCCATCCGGAACGCCACGTCCTGGGAGAGTCGGTCGCTCGTCTGGACGAACGCGAACGCTCCGACGCTCCCAACTGCGATAATTACGACGAGTGCGGCGATCCCCATTTTAACCGCCCACCGTCGCCGAATCCACTGTGGTACGACCCGCTCCGCGACTGAATCCATTGAATACTGGTCCCCACGTCCGAACAAAAAGGATGTCGCGGGAGACTCATATCTGATAACCAAGCGCGTACAAGGCGTATACGACGGCCCACAACGCGGGTGCAGGTCTCTCGGTGGATACGTCACGACCCCGAAATATCGGCAGGGACCCACGTCCGCGGCGTGGCCACCCGACAGGTATCGCTGTGTGGTCACACTGTGCGGCGGGTCGTCGAGAAACCGCTTCCGGATGGCCCTGCCCCCCGCTTGGGATGCCGTGGCTGTCGCTAGCGAGTCGGGGT
>NZ_JAQCNJ010000026.1 GCF_028275055.1 Haloplanus sp. | reverse complement strand
GGGACGCCCACGAGTGACCCGCGCCGGGCCGTCGGACGCGCCGCGGCCGGCCGGCGGGAGACGACGACGGCCGCCCGAACGCCCGTTCCGGCGAATCGACCGTCCGTCATCCGTCCGGGGTGGGGTTGGAGAGACCGTTCTGCCGCCGGTTTTTATTCGGTACCGGTTCAATGGCCACCGATGCAGATCACCGACGTGCGGACGATTCGGATCGAGGTCCCGTTGGAGCGATCGCTCGGCGTCTCCCGCGGTCGTGCGCTCGATGCACGCGGCGCGGCGTTTGTCGTTGTCGAGACGGACGCGGGCATCACGGGCGTCGGCGAGGGTGTCGGCCCCGAACCGTACATCGTCGAGCGAATCGTCGAGGAGAAGTACGCGCCACGTCTGATCGGCAAGAATCCACTCGACATCGAGCGTCACTGGGCGGCGATGCTGACCGACGACCTGTACAAGGACCGCAAAGGGCAGGGGGTTTCCGCGGCCAGCGGCGTCGACATCGCGTTGTGGGACATCGCGGGTAAGCACCACGGTGTGCCGGTGTACCGCCTGCTCGGTGGCCCGGTCGGCGGCGACCTCAAGCCGTACGCGAGCGACCTGTTCTGGCAGGCCCCGGAACCGATGGCGGACCGCGCCGCGTCCTACGTCGACCGCGGATTCGCGGGCGTCAAGACCCACCTCGGCCGGGGCGTCGACGCCGACAAGGAGCGGGTCGCGGCGATACGGGACGCCGTCGGCCCCGAGACGGCGTTGATGGTCGATATGAACTGCGGATACGACCGGCCGGACGCCCGCCGGGCCGGTCGCATGTTGGCGGAGTACGACGTCTACTGGTACGAGGAGCCGCTGTCGCCGTACGATATCGAGGGACTGGCCGCCCTGCGGGAGGAACTCGCCGTCCCCATCGCCGCCGGCGAGAACGAGTACACGAAGTGGGGGTTCCAGGATCTGTTCGAGGCCGACGCCGTCGACTACGCGATGCCGGACGTGATGCGCTGTGGCGGCATCACGGAGGCGACGAAGATCTGTGCGCTCGCCGAGACGTACGGCACGGTCGTCACGCCACACTGTTTCACCACGGGCGTTGGCCTCGCGGCGTCGATGCACGTCATGGCCGCGTCGCCGGCCTGTGAGTGGTTGGAGTTCGACGTGACCGACTTTCCGGTGTACGAGGCGTTGTTCGAGACGCCGCCGACCCTCGACGATGGCCGGATCGCACCGCCGGAGGATCCGGGACTCGGCGTCTCCCTCGATCCGGACGTGATCGACGAGTATCGCGTCGACTGAGGGTGCGACAGCCGGCGGTGCGGTTCTCGGACCCGACTGGGTCGACCGGAAACGGGCGCGTTTAAGACGCACGATCCGATACAAACGTGTATGGACAACCGAACGCACGCGACCAACGCCGTCGCCGGCGAGACGGCCACGGTCGCCGGCTGGGTCCACGAGATCCGGGACCTCGGCGGCATCGCCTTTCTGATCCTCCGGGACCGCACCGGCAAGCTCCAGATCAAATTCGAGAAAGACGAGATGGACGATGGGCTGGTGGAGACCGGGCTCGGTGTCCATCGCGAGAGCGTTGTCGCCGTCACGGGCGCGGTCGAGGAGGAGCCCCGTGCCCCGACGGGGCTGGAACTCGTCCCCGACTCGGTCGAGGTGCTCGCGGACGCCGACCCCGAACTCCCCCTCGATCCCTCGGGAAAGGTCGACGCCGAACTGCCGACCCGGCTCGACAACCGGACCCTCGACCTCCGCAAACCCGAGATAAAAGCCATCTTCGAGATCCGGAGCGAGATCCTTCGCTCGGTCCGGGAGTATTTCCGATCCGTCGGAAGCACGGAGATCAACACCCCGAAGATCGTCGCCACCGGAACCGAGGGTGGCACCGAACTGTTCCCGATCACGTACTTCGGGCAGGAGGCGTTTATGAATCAGTCGCCACAGCTATTTAAACAGCTGATGGTCGGCTCCGGACTGGAACGGGTTTTCGAGATCGGTCCCATCTTCCGCGCCGAGGAGCACAACACGCCCCGCCACCTCAACGAGGCGACGATGATCGACTTCGAGTCGGCCTTTGTCGACCATCACGAGGCGATGGACGTCTGTGAGGGGACGCTCAAGGCGGCTTACGAGGGTGTCGCCGAGAACTGTACCGAGGAACTCGATCTGCTCGGCTACGACGGCTTCGCCACTCCCGAGGGTGACTTCCCGCGGCTCACCTACGAGGAGGCAATCGAACGGATCAACGCAACCGGCGAACTCGACGAGCAACTCGTCTGGGGCGACGACCTGCCCACCGAGGCGGAGAAGGCACTCGGTGCTGACGTGGGCGGCCATTACTTTATCACCGACTGGCCCTCCGAAATCAAGCCGTTCTACATCCAAGATTACGACGACGACCCACAGCTATCGAAAGGGTTCGACCTGATGCACCCACAGATGGAACTGGTCTCGGGTGGACAGCGCGAACACCGTTACGACGAACTCGTCGCCGGCTTCGAACAACAGGGACTCGACCCGGAGCAGTTCGACTACTACACGAGGATGTTCAAATACGGCATGCCACCTCATGCCGGCTGGGCCTACGGTGTCGAGCGACTCGTGATGACGATGCTCGGTCTGGGGAACATCCGTGAGGCGGTGCTGTTCCCGCGAGACAGACAGCGTCTGAGTCCCTGAACGGACCACCGGTGTCCCGTTCCGACAGGGCTTAACGACTCCCTGCCCCTTCTCGGAGTATGACCGAGGCACGACGGGACAACGACCGGCGGGCGGCGGCATTCGTTCCCGGCCACGTCACCGGTTTCTTCAGTCCCTACGACGCCGACGAGCCGGTTCGCGCCGGCTCACGTGGGGCCGGAGTGACGCTTTCGGACGGCGTTCGGGTGACCGTCCGGGCCGACGACCCGTCGACGGCGTCGCGGCTCACCCTCGACGGAACTCCACTGTCGATGCCGCCGGTCGAGACCGTGCTGACCGCCCTCGACGCCGAAGGCGCACACGTCGTCGCGGAGAGTGACCTCCCCCTCGGAACGGGCTTTGGCGTCTCCGGGGCGATTGCCCTCGGAACGGCGCTCGCGGCGAACCACGCCCTCGACCGTGGCCGGTCTGCAAACGACCTCGTCGCCCTCGCCCACCGAGCCGAGGTGCTTGCGGGGACCGGACTGGGCGACGTGGTGGCACAGGCACGCGGCGGGGTCCCGATCCGTCTCGACCCCGGCGCGCCACCCCACGGTCGTCTCGACGGTGTGCCAGCGACCCGGCGTGTCGAGTACGTCACGTTCGGCGGTCTCTCGACGGCCGACGTGCTCGCCGGCGACACCGACTCCCTCGTTGATGCGGGGGATCGCGCGCTGTCGGGACTGACCGACCGCCCGACCCTCTCGGGGCTGCTCGCGGCCTCCCGACGGTTCGCCAGCCGGACGGGGTTACCGACCGACCGGGTGCGTGGTGTCGTCGACGATGTCGTCGACACCGGCGGCGAGGCGTCGATGGCGATGCTCGGGGAGACGGTGTTCTCGCTCGGGACCGGTCTCACCGACACGGGCGTCGACGCCGACGTGTGTCGGATCTGTCAGACCGGCGCACACCTCCTCCCGCCGGATCGGTCCTGACCGGGGTGTTTTTATCCGGCGCGGAACTTCGGGGGAGCATGTCCGAGGCCGAGATTCCGGACGACCACCCCCGCCACGACTCGCTGGTGACGCGCCACCGCATCGAGGACGGCGTCGACGACGGCATCACCAGCAGACAGGGGCTCATCGCACAGGGGCGCGGCGAGGCCTTCGACTACCTGCTCGGTGAGCGGACACTCCCTTCCGCAGACGCCGCCGCACGGGCGGCCGCCGCCCACCTCCTGTTGGCCGAGCACCCCGTCGTCTCGGTAAACGGGAACGCGGCGGCGCTCGTCCCCAGCGAACTGGCCGTTCTCGCCGACACCGTCGGGGCCGATCTGGAGGTGAACCTGTTCAACCGTACCGAGGAGCGTGTGACCGCGATCGCGAATCACCTTCGGGAACACGGCGCGACCGAGGTGAAGGGACTCCGGGCCGACGCCCGCATTCCGAACCTTGACCACAAGCGCGGGCGGGTCGATGCCGACGGTATCGCCGACGCGGACGTGGTTCTCGTCCCCCTGGAGGACGGCGACCGGGCCTCGGCGCTCGCCGCCCTCGGTAAGGTGGAGATCGTGATCGACCTGAACCCGTTGTCGCGGTCGGCACAGGTTGCCGACGTGCCGGTCGTCGACAACATCCTGCGGGCGGTTCCCGCGATCACGGCACACGCTCGCGAAATCGCCGACGCCGACCACGAGACGTTGCGGCGAATCGTCGAGGCTTTCGACCCCGAGAACGCCATCGCTGACGCCGAACGGGCGGTCCGGAGCGGCGATCTGGAGTCGGACTGAGCCGCTCAGAAGCCGCTGGAAAAGACGGCGACCCACTGGCTTGGGTCCGGCCGCCGCCGCACTTCGACCCGCTCGACCCACTTCACCCACTGGAAGCCACGCCGCCCCGGCGCGACGAGTCGGAGCGGGTAGCCGTGGCCGTGGTCGAGACGCTCGCCGTCGAGATGTGTCGCGAGAACCGCATCGTCGACCGCCGAGAGCGGGAGGCTCCACCGGTAGCCGGTCACGGAGTGGACGGTCACCCACGCCGCCTCGTTGTGGGGGGATGCCCGCTCGACCACCTCGCTCAGACCGATCCCCCGCCAGTCGCGTTCGGCGTACCACCCGCTCGTGCAGTCGAGAAGCGCCCGTCGCTCGGTCGTCGGGTCGAGACCGTCGACGCCCACGGTCAGCGGCCGCTCGACCAGTCCGTCGACCGAGAGCGTCCACGACGCCGGATCGACAGGGTCGGGGTCGTCGGCCACCCAACTCGTCACCGGGAGCGCGTCACCGCCGAGCCGTCGTGACCCGGTGAACCGCCGGCTCGCGGCGGGCGTGTCGAGTATCGTTGCGGCCCGCCGGAGTATGCCCGCGGTCGCGGCGCCAAGCGCGACCAGCCCCGCGTACTGAATCGCGACGCGTCGATCCCGGAACTCGGCGCGCCGTGGCGGTCGGAACCGGGCACGGAGGTGGACGACGAGAAGCGGGACGACCAGCAAGCCAAACAGGATGTGCAGGTTCAGGAGCGTCCAGAAGCCGAGGGCAGCGGTCGCGCCGACGGCCCACCCGACGCCCGTCGCGGCCGCGGCGACGGCGACGACGGCGAGTGCAACAGACAGCGGCGTCGCCCGGTCCCACGCCCGTCGCTCCCGGAGACGACCGGCGACCCGCCGGAACTTCGCGTACAGGAGCGGCGGGGTCGCGAGCCCGGCGATGGCGTGGAGCCAGAACAGCGCCGCGCCGGAGGGGTGGCCGACCCAGAAACTCGTGACGCCGGTCGCGACGACGAGGCCAACGAGAACGAACAACGACCAGTCGACGAGCCGCGGCGGAAGGGCGAGACGGGTGCGGAGGCTTCCGAGTCGTCCCATACACGACGATACCCGCTTTCGACTCATGAAGCCGTCGCCCCGTTAGCTACATATCGCCCGGGACCCGACAGCATGGTGTGACCCGCACGCGCCCGTTACCGACGTACTTTTTCGGTGTTTACCACTGGCGCGAGCGACTCCGCCGGATCGCCCTTTCGGCGGCCGTTCTGTTCGTGTCGGTCGGGGCCTTCCGCCGCGGTGGGTGGGGGGTCCGCGCCGTCGCGGCGGTTCTCGGTCTCGGAGCGGTCGCTCGGGGCGGTGACGCGACCCGCCGTCTGTGCTCCCCACCGCCGTGGACGCTCGGTCGCAGGAAGTACGATGCCCTCGGGACCGTTCTCGACGTTGACGACGCCAACCGCGTTCTCGACGTGGGGTGTGGCTCCGGTCGCTCGCTGGTCGGTCTCGCGCCACATCTGCCCGATGACTGCCGGGTCGTTGGTCTCGACACCTTCGACGACCGGATCATCCTCGGCAACGGCCCGGCGTTGGCACGGCGAAACGGCGCTCGGGCCGGCCTCGACGTCGCGCCGGTCGCCGGCGACGCCTCGCGGCTTCCGTTTGGGGCCGGCGCGTTCGACGCCGTTACCGCCTGTCGGGTGACCCACGACCTCCCCGCAGCGAAGCGTGACGCGGCCTTTGCGGAACTCCGGCGGGTGTGTGCCGGCGACGGGACGGTCGGCCTGTTGGAACTGCCGATCACGCCGGACGGCGTCGACGACCACGAGGCGTACTGGCGTCGTTGTCTCGAAGATGTCGGCCTCACGGTCCAACGGGTGACGACCGTCGACCGCCCGACACGCGAGGGGTCGTACGTCGCAATCGCCGCGACGCCACAGGGCTAAGAACCGGCGGGCTTTAGGGTACCATCCCCGTGTGAACGCGTATGAGCCACGAGGAGTTCCCCACGGATCGGCCGGCGGTGGTGACCTGTGGGTTGCCGTACGCCAACGGCGACCTCCACATCGGGCACCTGCGGACGTACGTCGGCGGCGATGTTTACGCGCGCGCGCTGCGGACGCTCGGCCAGGAGACGGCGTTTGTTTCGGGATCGGACATGCACGGAACGCCCGTCGCGGTCAACGCCGAGGCGGCGGGCGTCTCCCCGGAGTCGTTCGCGCTCGACTGGCACGAGACCTACGAGGAGACCTTTCCGAAGTTCCGCGTCGACTTCGACAACTACGGCCACACCCACGACGAGACGAACGTCGAACTGACGACCGACGTCGTTCGGGCGCTGGCCGAGAACGGCCACGTCTACGAGAAGGAGATCATGGTGGCCTACGATCCCGCCGAGAAACAGTCGCTCCCGGACCGGTACGTCGAGGGGACCTGTCCCTACTGTGGCGACCGCGCCCGCGGCGACGAGTGCGACGAGGGGTGTGGCCGCCACCTCGAACCCGGCGAAATCGAGGAGCCACGGAGCACGATCACGGGAAATCCGGCCGAGTACCGCGAGCAGACCCACAAGTTCTTCAGGGTTTCCGCGTTCCAGGAGTATCTCGGCGCGTTCATCGACCGCCTCGAAGGCACCGCGAACGCACAGAACCAGCCCCGCGAGTGGATCGAGGGCGACCTCCGCGACTGGTGTATCACCCGGGATATGGACTGGGGAATCGATTATCCGGAAGGCGAGAAGCCACGCTCCTCGGAGCCCGAGGCCGGTGAGGGGGCGGACGACCTCGTGCTCTACGTCTGGGTCGACGCCCCTATCGAGTACGTCTCCTCGACAAAGCAGTACACGGAGCGGGTCGGCGCGGACGTCTTCGACTGGGACGAGGCGTGGCGCGAGGACGGTGAAATCGTCCACGTCATCGGCCGCGACATCATCCAACACCACACCGTCTTCTGGCCCGCGATGCTCCACGGCGTCGACTACGAGGAGCCCCGAGCGGTGATGGCGAGCGGGTTCATCACGCTCAACGGACAGGGGTTCTCAACCTCACGCAATCGTGCCGTGTGGGCCGACGAGTATCTCGACGAGGGGTTCGACCCCGACCTGCTCCGGTATTATCTCGCGACCAACGGCGGCTTTCAACAGGACGTCGACTTCTCGTGGGAACGGTTCCGCGAACGCGTCAACAACGAACTCGTCGGCACGGTCGGCAACTTCGCCTACCGGGCGCTCCTTTTTGCCCACCGAGAGTTCGGCGGAACCCCCGACCCCGAGGCCGGTGTCTCCGAGGAGGTCCACGACCGCATCGAGGCAGCCATCGGCGAGTTCGGTGCCGCCGTCAACGACTACTCCGTGCGGAAGGTCGGGGACGCCGCCGTCTCGCTTGCCGCCTTCGGCAACGAGTATATCCAGCGTCACGAGCCGTGGAACCTCATCGACGACGACCCCGACCGCGCGGCGCAGGTGATCCGTGACTGCGTGCAGGTGGCAAAGGCCATCGCCGTTCTCTTTGCTCCCGTTGCGCCCGGCACCTGCGAGCGCCTCTGGTCGCAGGTCGGCGGCGAGGGCTCCCCCCACGACGTCGAAATCGAGGCGGCGCTCGAACCACCCACCGCCGACCTCGACGAACCGACCGAACTCTACGAGAAGATCCCCGAAGAACGCGTCGAGGCGCTCAACGCGAAACTCGAAGAACGCATCGAGGCGGCCGAAAACGGCGACACCGGCGACGACGGGAACGGAAACGACACCGACGCCGCCGACCTCGACCCAATCGTCGACGACCGGATCGACTTCGACACCTTCGAGTCGCTCGACATCCGTGTCGGGGAAATCGTTACCGCGGACGGCATCGAGGGCGCGGACAAACTCGCGCGACTGACCGTCGACCTCGGTGTCGAGAAACGCCAGATCGTCGCGGGCATCAAGCAACTCCACAACCTGGAGGCGTTGCCGGGCACCCGCGTGATCGTTCTGGCGAACCTCGAACGCGCCGAACTGTTCGACGTCGAGTCCAACGGGATGGTGCTCGCGGCGGGTGAGGAGGCCGACCTGCTGACGACCCTCGACGACGCGGTTCCCGGCGAACGGGTCCGCTGATCCCGTCTCCCATCACCGGTTCCCGCCGCCGGGCGGCTTTTTCATCCGCCCCGCCGAACGGGGCGGTATGAGACGAGCGAAGATCGTCTGCACGCTGGGTCCCGCCTCCAACAGCCGGGCGACGATCCGCGAACTCACGGACGCAGGCATGGCCGTTGCCCGACTCAACGCGAGCCACGGCACCCACGAGGAGCGGGCGGCGCTCATCCAACGGATCCACGCCGTCGACGAGGCGATCGACGATCCCCTCGCGTCGATGCTCGACCTCCAAGGACCGGAGGTCCGGACGGCGGCCATCGATGACCCGATCCACCTGGCCACGGATTCGACGGTCCGGTTCATCGAGGGCGACGCCGCAACGGCCGAGGAGGTCGGGCTCTCCTACGCCATCGGTGCGGTGTCGCCTGACGATGCGATCCTTCTCGACGACGGCCGGATCGAGACACGGGTCGACTCGGTCGACGGTGAGACGGTGACCGCAACCGTCGTCTCCGGGGGCGAACTGGGGAGCCGCAAGGGTGTGAACGTTCCCGGCGTCGGCCTCGACCTCGACGTGATCACGCCGTCGGACCGCCGCGACCTCGAGGTCGCCGTCGAGGAGGACGCCGACTTCGTCGCGGCGAGTTTCGTTCGCGACGCCGACGACGTCTACGCCGTCAGTTCCGCCATCGAGGACCTCGGCGGCGACATCCCCGTCGTCGCCAAGATAGAGCGTGCGGACGCGGTCGACCACGTCGAGGGCATCGTCGACGCCGCGTACGCCGTTATGATCGCCCGTGGCGACCTCGGTGTGGAGTGCCCCCTCGAACACGTCCCGGTGGCACAGAAGCGGATCATCCACACCGCACAGGACGCGGGGGTCCCCGTTATCACGGCGACGGAGATGCTCGATTCGATGATCTCCTCGCGCCGCCCGACCCGGGCGGAGGCTTCCGACGTGGCAAACGCCGTTCTCGACGGGACGGACGCGGTGATGCTGTCGGGTGAGACGGCAATCGGCGACCACCCGGTCCGCGTTGTCGAGACGATGGACCGGATCGTCCGCGAGGCCGAGGAGAGCGACGCGTACACCGAGTCGACCGAGCGGCGGGTGCCGAAGGCAGTCGAGAACTCCCAGACGGAGGCGTTGGCGCGGGCGGCCCGGTATCTCGCGCGTGACCTCGGGGCTGCGGCCATCGTCGCCGTCTCGGAATCCGGGTATACGGCCCGCGCGACGGCGAAGTTTCGCCCCGGCGTCCCCGTGGTGGCGACGACGCCCCGCGACCCCGTCCGCCGACAACTCGCGCTCTCGTGGGGGATCGACGCGCAGTACGCCCCCTACCGCGACGACATCGACGTCATGATCGACGCCGCCGTCGACGCCGCCATCGACGCCGGGGCCGCCGAGAGCGGCGACACCGTGGTCGTTCTCTCGGGCATGATGTCCGAACTGGAGGGGACCAACACCACGAACATGCTGAAAGTCCACGTCGCCTCCGAGACGGTCGCCACGGGTCGGAACGTCGTCGGCGGTCGGGTCACCGGACCGGTGTTTCGGTGTGCCGACGGCGACGTCTCCGGCGTGCCGGCCGGCGGCATCGTCGTTCTCCCCGCGACGTTCGACGGGGAGTTCTCCGGCGACACCGGCCGCATCGGCGGCATCGTCGACGCCCGGCCCGGGATGACGAGTTACGCGGCACTGGTCGCACGCGAACACGGCGTCCCGATGATCAGCGGCGCACCTCTCCCCGACGAGGTGGCCGACGGCGTGACGGTCACGCTCCACGCCGACCGGGGTATCGTCTACAACGGCGACGTGTCGCCACACGAGCACTGATCCGGTCGGGTCGGTACCCATTTTACTCAGCGGCCGTTACCGAACGCTATGAGCCAGCCACCCGACGACAACGACGCCGACACCGGCGACGAGACCGAGGCCAAGGCCAAGGCCGAGGCCGGGGACGCCGAACCACAGTGGCGGTTCGGTGTCGACGAGGTCGGCGAGGACGCCCCGGAACCGGACACGATCGAACCCGAGACACCCGTCCTGGAGAACGTCGTGTTCGTTTTGCTCGGTATCGCACTCTCGGCGTTCGTCTTCTACACTGCCGTTGGCAGCCTCTGATACGGACGAACCGTCAACAGGATCTTAAACGCACTGGCGAAATCATGGGTATGCTCTCGAATAGTTCACAGAACCGTATCGTCTTTCTGACCCTCGGGCTTCTCGTGCTTCTCGCGCCGGTTGTTCTCCTCGTTTTGACCCTCGGCTTTCTCGTTATCACGGGCGACCTGGTTCTCGGACGGGTCACGCCGCTCGAGTTTCTGGAACTGTACATTATCGACCTCGTGGTACTGGTCGCCGTCGGCTACGGCGTCTACCGACTGACGATCTGGCTCGTCGCTCACCGGCTTCCCGCGTCGCTCGACGAACTCGATGAGGACGTCGGCGACGACGGCACCTGATCGACGGTGACCACCCGGTGGTCGAACGCCGCCACCGCAGTTCGGCCCGGTCCGACGCCGAGACAGCCCGTCTCGAAACGGATACACAGTATGTCGGCTCTCTGCCAACGAATCGTCAGTCAAACCGCCTGATTTATGCAGTTTCGTCGAGTAGGTAGAGCCATCACCGGAACATGGACCTACACAGTGACGCTCGATCTCTCCGGCCCATGAGCCGACGATCGACCAGTAGCGCAACCGACGGCGTAAGCGGGGCCGAGCGATGAAAGAACTCGAACGCGACCTCGGACTCCCGTCGGTGCTCGCCATCAGCATCGGCGCGATGATCGGGAGCGGCATCTTCATTCTGCCGGCGCTCGCGCTGAAGATCGCCGGCCCAGCGGTGATCCTCGCGTACCTCCTCGCCGGACTGCTTGTGGTGCCGGCCGCCCTCTCGAAATCGGAGATGGCCACCGCGATGCCCGAAGCCGGGGGGACGTATATCTACATCGAGCGTGGGATGGGCCCACTCCTCGGGACGGTCGCCGGCGTCGGGACGTGGTTCTCACTCTCGTTCAAAGGCGCGCTCGCGCTCGTGGGCGGCGTGCCATACCTGCTTCTTCTCCTCGACCTGCCGTTGAAACCGGTCGCCCTCGGGCTGGCGGGACTCCTGATCCTCGTGAACCTGATCGGCGCGAAACAGACCGGCAGACTACAGGTCGGTATCGTCGTCGTCATGCTGGCGGCGCTGGGGTGGTTCGCCGCCGGAAGTGCCCCGGGCGTGCAGTCGTCCAACTACGCCGACTTCTTCGCGGACGGGATCGGCGGCCTCCTCGCTGCGACCGGTCTGGTGTTTGTCTCATACGCCGGTGTCACGAAAGTCGCGAGCGTCGCCGAGGAGGTCGAGAACCCGAGCCGGAACATTCCGCTCGGCATTCTCGGCTCGCTCGCCTTTACCACCGTCCTGTACGTCGCTATCGTCGCCGTGCTGGTCGGAATCACCGATCCCGGGACGATTGCCGGATCGCTCACGCCGGTCGCCGACGCCGCGCAGGTGACGCTTGGGGAGGCCGGCGTCGTCGCGGTGATCCTCGCAGCCATCCTCGCGCTCATCTCGACGGCCAACGCGGGCATCCTCTCCTCGTCGCGGTATCCGTTCGCGATGAGCCGAGACGGCCTCGCCCCACCATCGTTGTCGAGTGTCAGCGATCGGTTCGGTACGCCGGTCACCTCGATCACGCTTACCGGGGCCGTGCTGTTGGTACTCATCGCCTTCGTCCCGATCCTCGACATCGCAAAGCTGGCAAGTGCCTTTCAGATCATGGTGTTCGGGCTGATCAACGTCGCTGTTGTCGCGTTCCGCGAGGGGAACGCCGAGTACGACCCTGCCTTCACCTCGCCGCTTTACCCGTGGATGCAGGTTTTCGGCGCAGTCACGGGCGTTCTCCTGTTGACACAGATGGGGACGGTCGCGCTCCTCGGCGCCCTCGTCATCACGGTCGGGAGCGTCGTCTGGTACGCCGCCTACGTCCGACCGCGGGTCCGTCGTGAGGGCGTCGCAACGGACGCGATCCGACGACAGGTCGGGCGAAACGCCCTCACCGACGTCGCCGACGCGACAAAGGACGGCACCCACCAGATACTCGTCGCGCTCCCCAAGGAGATCGGTCACGACCGCGAGCGAGCGCTCGTCGCCTTGGCCGCCGATGTCGTGCGCCCCGACGACGGGCGCGTGGTCGCGGTCCGGTTCGAAGAGATCCCGGATCAGGCACCGCTCACCGAGACCGCCGCGGTCCAGTCCTCGACCGATATCTCCTTCGAGACGCGGATCGAGGCGCTCACCGACGAGGTCGGCGTCGACGTCGAAGCCGACGAGGTCGTCAGCCACGACACGAAACACGCTATCGTCAACTTCGCCGAGGGCCACGAGATCGACGCGATCCTTGCCGAACACGAACCGCTCCGTCTCCGCTCGCGACTGCTCGGTGACCCCGTCGATTGGGTCGCCCGACACGCTCCGTGTAACGTGCTTCTCGTCGACAATCTCGGTTACGATGATCCCGAACACGTCGTTCTCGCAGGCGACGGGACCCCGTTCTCGCCCCGGACCGTGACCGTTGCCGGGGCCGTCGCGAGCGCGAACGACGGCTACATCTCGCTGTGGTACCCCGACGGCGCCGACACGACGGAACAACACCGAACCACCATGGACGACTACCGGACCGACCTTTCGGAGACGCTGTCGGTGCCGATCCGGTCCGGGACCGTCTGGACCGACGGTGGAACGCAGTCCCCACCCGACCTTCTTGTGCGCAGTGGCGATGACGGTCGACTCCGGGGCGCGTTCTCCGGTGACGGCCCGTTCGTCCCGAACCCCGGCTGTACGACCGTCACGGTCTATCCACGGGTGGACCGCCGCCCGCCGCTCGGCCGTCGGCTGCTCGAACGATTCGTCTTCTGACTGTCCGGCCGGTTGTCCCCGCCACTGTTGTCTGCACGACCGGCGGCACCTGTGTCGGCAAGGCGGTTCACGACGACCGGCATCCGAGCCGTGTGGCCCGTTTTTGGGCTGTGGACGGTCACCGTTTGGATGGCCCACGCGGTGCGTTGGCTCTCCGGCCGTTGACCAGAATAATAATATTTGTCGTGTCGAAACGCATGACGTAATGAAAGACGGTGATCTCGACTCCGTCGACCGGTCGATTCTCTACTACCTCCAACAGGACGCCAGGCGGACGTCGTCGAGCGACATCGCAAAGCAACTCGATCTGTCGTCAAGCACCGTTCGGACGCGGCTCAACAAACTCGAGGAGAGCGGCATCATTCGTGGCTACCACATCGACATCGACTACGATCTGGCCGGCTACCCGTTGTACACCAAGATCATCTGTACGGCTCCGGTCACCGAACGTGACGGCCTCGCGAACGAGGCCCGAAAGATCCACGGTGTCACCGCAGTCCGCGAGATCATGACCGGCAAGCGCAACGTGTACGTCAACGCCATCGGCGAGGACCACGACGACCTCAACCGTATCGCCGAGGACCTCGACGAGGTTGGTCTCGAGATCGTGGACGAACAGCTCATTCGGGACGAGTACGTCTGTCCGTACCACGGGTTCCTCGACGCCGGTGACGGCTCGCCGCCCGTCGACGCGGACGACGGGACCGAGCGGTGATCGCGGTTCGACCCTACCCCCGCCACCGCCGACAGCCGGTAGTATAAACGCCCGCGGCCCAAACCCTCTGGCATGGTCGTGCCCATGGAACCCCTACAGACGGGGGTCGAACTCGGCCCGGAGACGCTCCCGCTGTTGCTGGTGGCGGCGGGGCTGGTCCTTTCTATCGCGGAGGCGATGGCCCCAGGGGCACACTTCGCCGTGCTGGGGGTCGCACTGCTTGCCGCTGGCGTCACCGGAATGGTGCTTGGCCCGCTTGCCGGGCCGGCCGTACTCGGCGTTCTCGTTTTCGCCTTCGGCGCCCTTGCGCTGCTTGGCTACCGCCGGTTCAACTTCTACGGCGACGCGGCCGCCGGCCGGACGAGCGACTCCGATTCGCTCCGTGGCCGGACCGGACGTGTGACCGAACACGTCACCGCACAGTCCGGCGCGGTGAAACTCGACAGCGGTGGGTTCGACCCCAACTACGCCGCCCGCTCGATGGACGGCGAGATCCCCGTCGGGGCGGAGGTACTGGTCGTCGACCCCGGCGGCGGCAACGTGCTCACCGTCGCCTCGCTGGACGACGTTGAGGACGACATCGACGCCGAACTCGCCCGTGGGCGAGATGGTGTCTCGGAGTCCAACTCCGAGTCCGACTCCGAGCGCAACGACGAGGACCGCGAAGGCGAACCCGAGCGCGCTTGATCGGTTCTGGACCGCGCGACCGGCGGCAGACGGCACCGTGGCGTTTAAATCGACGCCGCTCCGAACGTGGTGCAATGGCTTTTGAGGAGTTGCTGAGCGATCCGGTGATTCAGAAGTACCTCCACGAACTCGTCGGGCCGACGGGGATGCCGGTCGCCGCCGCGCCGCCGGACGGCGAGGTGACAGACGAGGAACTCGCCGAAGAACTCGAACTGGAGTTGAACGACGTGCGCCGCGCCCTCTTTATTCTCTACGAGAACGACCTCGCACGGTACCGGCGCGTCCGTGACGAGGACTCCGGCTGGCTCACGTATCTCTGGACGTTCGAGTACGAGAACATCCCGGAGAACCTCGAGGAGGAGATGCACCGCCTGCTCGAAGCGCTCGAGGAACGCTTGGAGTATGAGCGAACCCACGAGTTCTACCTCTCGGAACCGGCGGGGATCCGCTTCGAGTTCAGCGAGGCGATGGAGTTTGACTTCCAGTGTCCCGAGACGGGGGCGCCGCTCGAACCCATGGAGAACGACGAACTCATCGAGGCGACGGAACGGCACATCGAGGAGCTCCGAAACGAACTCAGCGTGGACGCCATCCGCTGATGGTCGTTCTCGCAACCAAGTGTTACGTCGACGGCGACGCTCGCGGGCGGGCACTCGACGGGATGGACGCACTGATCGACAACGCGATTGGCGGTCTCGACGTGGAGTGGGAGGTCGGCGTCCGCCACGACGACTTTGTCTCCGTGACGATCACCGGCGATGACGCCGTGGCTGCGCGAAACGCCCTCGGCGAGGCGTGGGGGACCATCGGGACCGGCTTCGAGAACGGCGAGACGTACGTCGGGACCTTGGAGTCGTGGGACGAGGAGGGGATCGTTCTCGACGCCGGCGAGCGGATCCGGATCTCGGCCGACGAACTCGGGCTTGGACCGGGGTCGCCGTCGCAGGTTCGGGACCGGTTCGGGCTGGTCCAGCACCTCCCCCTGCAGTTTATCGCCGGGGAGCCGCCGCGTCTGGCCGACGCCGAGCGCGACCGTCTGTTCGGGTGGGCCCGCGGCGACAACGGTCGGCTGAACGTCAACAGCGCCACCCGTGGCGAGGTACGGGCAACGGCCAACCGCGCGGGCCACGCCCGCGATATCGTCACCGTTGAGCGACTGGGACTGCTCGAACAGAGCGTCGTTTGCGCCGAGGGGACCGACCCGCCGGGACTGCTCGCCAGCGTCGGTGAGTACCTCCCCGCGGAGCTGAAATGTGTCATTCCCGGATAGATGAATCGGCGTTACCTGATACCGCTCGCGCTCGCCGTTCTTCTCCTCACGTCGGGGTGTGCCGGCTTCTTTACCGGGGGCCCGGTCTCCGACGAGCAACTCGACGAGGAGCCGCCGTCGCAGTACGCTTGGGACAACGACGTCGACGCCCACATCACGATCACCGAGAACGCCCGGTTCCAAGCCGTGTACGACCTTGACGACCCTTCGATGGAGTTGTTCCGGCGCGATGGCTTCGGCGGCCGAAACGCCATCCCGGTGTCGGCGGTCCGGTATCGCTACCCCAACGGCACGATCATCTCGGGAACGGAACTCGTTGCCCGCGGCGGCTCGGTGAACCGGTCGCGTGAGCGCGTGTCGGTGTCGCTGCCCGACGACGCCCCGAGTGACGGTGGCGGCCAACTCGCGTTCACCTCCTCCAGTACGCCCAAGCGATTCAGCCTCCCGGCGTTCGTCAACGGGTCGTACGCGGTGGTGTTGCCGCCGAACCGCCGCGTCGCGGTGTTTCCGTTCGGGCAGGCCGACCCCCGCGGCTACGAGGTCGAGACCGACGGTGACCAGCGGATCGTCCGCTGGGAGAGTGTCGAGGCCGACGCCATCTCGGTCCAGTTCTACCTCCAGCGTGACCTGCTGATCTTCGGCGCCGCGGCGGCGGTGTTGGTTGTCGTTGGGGTCGGCGGCGGGTTCTATTACAAGCGCCGTATCGATGCGCTCCGGCGACAGCGCGAGGAACTCGGCCTCGATGTCGAAACCGACGACGAGTTCGGCGACGACCCGCCGCCCGGAATGGGGTAACATCGGGCCGGGCGACACCGGTCACCGGTCTCTAGGTGCCGGACCGGTGTCACGGCAGTTTTCAACCCCGGTCGCATACGTCGGTGTATGCGAGCTGCGGTCGTCACCGTCGGCGACGAACTACTCTCCGGGGACACGGTCGACACGAACGCCTCGTGGCTCTGTAACCGCCTCGACGAGCGCGGTGTCTCGGTCGAGCGAATCACCACGGTTCCGGACCGCATCGCCGACATCGCGCGTGTCATCAACGAGTATCGCGCGGAGTACGATGCCGTTCTCGTCACCGGTGGGGTCGGGCCGACCCACGACGACATGACAATGGACGGTGTCGCCACGGCGTTCGGCCGCGAGGTGGTCCACAGCGAGGCGGCCGAGGAGTGGCTGGTCGAACACACCGACTACGCCGCCGCTGACCTCACCGAGGGCACGACACACCTTCCGGCCGGCGCTCGGATGCTCCCCAACCCCGAAGGCGTCGCGCCGGGGGCGGCGCTCGATCGGGTGTACGTTCTGCCGGGTGTCCCCGGCGAGATGAAGGCGATGTTCGAGGAGGTCGCCGAGGAGTTCGAGGGCGACCACACTCACGTCGAGGTGGTGCGAACGGCCGAACCGGAGAGTGCGCTCATCGATCGAATCGAGACCGTCCGGGAGGAGTTCGACGTGACCGTGGGAAGCTACCCCGGCGACGACGTTCGCCTGAAACTAACGGCGGGGGACCCGGAGACGGCGGCGGCGGCGGCCGCATGGCTTCGCGAGCGGGTCGACCCCGCATAACCTAGCGACCGAGATACAACAGCCAGAGAATCGTCAACGCGAGACTGGCGAGTAGTACGGCCAGGCCGGCTTCCGCGATGGGGAGAGGCTCCTCGGTCTGCAACATGAAAAGCGGGAGCATATCAAGTGGTATCGGTGGCAGTGGGTTAAGCTTTCATCACCCAGTCGCGTCGCTTTTTCCCCGCCGTCCCCTACAACCGGTATGCGACTCGGGTTCGTGGTCAACCCCATCGCCGGCATGGGCGGACGGGTCGGCCTGAAAGGAACGGACGGGAAAGTCGAGGAGGCCCGCGAGCGGGGGGCCGCCCCCCGAGCGCCGGACCGGGCGGCCCGTTCGCTCGCGGCCATCGCCGCCCGTGTCGACGACGTGGCGCTTTCGACCTGGGGCGATCCGATGGGCGCGGCGCTCGCCCGGGAGGCGGGCTACGACCCCGACGTGCTGGGAGAGCCTTCTGGACCGGAGACGGGTGCCTCCGACACGCGGGCGGCGGCCGAGGCGTTCGTTGAGGCGGACGTCGACGTGGTCTGTTTCGTCGGCGGCGATGGCACGGCCGCGGACGTTGCGGACGCACTCTCCGGGACCGACGTGCCGATTCTCGGTGTGCCCGCAGGTGTCAAAGTGTACTCCTCGGTTTTTGCCGTCTCGCCGGAGGACGCCGCCGATGTGATCGCGACCTTCGAGCGGACCGAGCGCCGCGAGGTGATCGACATCGACGAGGACGCCTACCGCGAGGGATCGGTCGACCCGGAACTCCGCGCGGTCGCAACCGTCCCCGTCGGCGAGGACCTCCAGTCGTCGAAACAGACGGGAAGTGGCAACGTCGAATCGCTGGCCGAGGGATTCGCCGCCGAGGTCGACCCCGAGGTGACATACGTCCTCGCACCGGGAAGCACCGTCGGCGCGATCAAGACGGCGCTCGGGTTCGAGGGCTCGTCGCTTGGGGTCGACGTGTGGCGCAACGGCGAGGTGCTTGCGGCGGACGCGAGCGAGTCGGAGATCCTCGACTGCTTGGGCGAGCGCAACGTGATCGTGGTCTCGCCCATCGGCGGGCAGGGCTTCGTTTTCGGCCGGGGTAATCCACAGCTCTCCCCGGCGGTTATCCGCCGGTGCGAGGTCGAAATCGTCGCCTCGCGGACGAAACTCGACGACATCGGCCGACTCCGAGTCGACACCGACGACCCGGACTTAGACGCGGAACTCCGCGGGTGGGCCCGCGTCCGCGTCGGCCGCTTCGAGTCCCGACTGCTGGAGGTTGCCTGAAACCGCCGGACATCAACACCATTCATCGTATATTATGCCCGATGGTGAAGATTAAGGTCATCGGCCGGATTACGTGTGGTATGGAAACACGAAAAGTACAACAGCTGGGACCGTCGACGCTGGCGATGACGCTCCCAGCGGAGTGGGCCAAAGAACACGACGTTGAGAAGGGCGACGAGGTGTCCCTTCGGATGGGCGGGAAGGGGACACTGACCGTTCTTACGGAGTCGGCGAGCACCGAGGGGTCGACCGCGACGATCAACGCCGACAACCTCAACGCAGGAGCGCTTGAACGCGCCATCGTCGCCCAATACGTTCTCGGGCGACGCGTCATCCACATCACGAAATCGGAGGGCGCGCTCGACAGCGAACACATCAACGCCGTCTACCGGGCCGAGACCCAACTGATGGGTCTCGGTGTCATTGAGGAGACGCCCGAACGGATCGCAATCCGGTGCTCGGTCGACCCCGAGGATTTCACGCTCGACAACCTTCTCGAACGCCTCGAAAACACCGGGGGAACGATGCGAAACGAGTCGGTGAAAGCCATCGCCCACGGCAACGCTGATCTGGCCGAACGGGCGCTGAACCGGGAGCGACAGGCGAACAAGATCTTCGTTCTCCTCCTTCGCCTGATCTTTATGGCGTATCAGAACCCGAACCTCGCGCGTGCGGTCGGGCTTGAATCCGGGTTCCCGCTGATCAGCTACCGGTCGGTGGCAAAGAATCTCGAACTCACCGCGGACAACGCCGAGGACATCGGCAACATCGCCCTTGATGCGACGAACAACACCCTCGACATCGACGGCTCGATGATGCGACGCATCCGCGACTACACCGAACAGGTCGACGAGATCACGGCGACGGCCGTCGAGGCGGTCGTCGAACGCGAGTACGACAAGGCCACCGCAGTCGGGCGGATGTTCGAGGAGATCAGCGACCGTGAACTCGAGATCATCAAGGACCTCCCGGACATGACGAAGGTCGAACTCCTGCGGACCCGCGAGGTGCTCGTCAGCCTCCAACAAACCGCACAGTACGCGATGCGAAACGCGGAAATCGCCGCCAATCTCGCGCTCAACGAGGAGTCCGAACACGTCGCGATAGAGTAGCGCCGCCTACCGAACCGGTGCCGTCACGTCATCCGGCGCGCTCACGTCGAGGAGGCCGCCGTCGTCGGTGGGGACGGCCGTCGGCGTCGACGTAGGTGTGGACGTAGGGGTGGGGGTCGCCGTCGCAGTCTCCGTGGCCGTCGCCGTCGACCCGTCCCCGCCGTCCAAGAGACCGCCGTCGTCGGTGGATGTGGCGGTCGGCGTCGACGTAGGGGTCGGCGTGGGCGTCGGCGTCGCCGTCCCGTCGTCGGCGGGCGTTGGCGTTCCGTCACCCCCGTCGGCGGGTGTCGGGGTCGGCGTCTCGTCCTCCTCGTCCGCCCCGCTCGACCCCTCCTTGTTGCCGAAGATGTCCGTCTCGATTGTCTCCGTGTAGGTCAGGGGATCTATCGGTATCTCGACTGTCCCAGTCGGGAGTTCGACCCGCGCGGCGAAGTCGATCCGGAGTTCGGTCACCTGGTCGTTGTTCAGGTGGGTCACCCACCACTCGTCGATGTTCTCGTTGTTCAGGGTCGTGGTGGCACGGATCGTTCGCGCCTCGCCCGGCGGGATCACGCCGTGGCCCTCGGTCGCGCCGGAGCCCATCTCGACGCCGTTCATCGTCACCTCGTAGCTGAGTTCGGAGACGGGAACGGGGTAGGGGTTCGGGTTTGAGACGACAAACCGCATCTCGATCCGGGTCGCCGACTCGCCGACCGCGCCCCACTGAGCGCTCATCTCCTCGATGTAGAGGACCGGTTCGCCGCTCGGTCCCTCCTCGCCGACCGGCCGGCGCTCGGTGGAGTTGAACGCGGAGATGATGTCGGTTTCGATGGTTCGGGTCACCTTCGGCGCGCCGAAGGAGGCCCCGAGCAGCGAGGAGTGAACGTCGGCGTTGACCGCCAGTTCCGTCCGCTCGCCGTTGCGGATGTGGCTCACCCACCACGGGGGGATGCGCTCGTTTTCGAGGGCCGTCGTCATCGGTATCGTCGACTCGCCGCGGGGGATCGAGATTCCCTCCTTGACGCCGGTCGCCATCCGGATGCCGTTCATCTCGATGGCGTAGTCGACGGTCAGGCCGCCGAGCGTCGCCCCGATCGGGTTCGGGTTCGAGACCCCGAGGTCGCTTTCGACCACGGTCGTCGTTTCGTTGACCGCCCCGAACCGGTTGTCGACGCCGTCGACCGACGGCTGACTGAATACGAGAACGGCGACGACGGCGAGGAGGAGTACGCCGATGACGAGCAGTCGGCGGACCGAGAGATGTGAGCGAAGCCAAGAGAGCATACCGGGCCCACGGACGGGCCGATGATACGAGTTGTGGCTCCGACCGTGGACCTACGAGACTTTTTAACCCTAGGGTCGTTACGCAAAGGCGCTCCGAATGTCTCGACACGCAGCAAGACCGCCCGGGAACCGGGCCGACCTCGACTGGTGTCACGAGGCGGTGCAGGGTGTCTCTCGAACGTTTGCGTTGACCGTCGACGTACTCGACGAACCGATGGCGTCGTACATCTGTATCGGCTACCTACTTTGTCGTGTCCCCGACACCGTCGAGGACGCAGACCACATCCCGCCGGCGACGCAGGCACGACTCCTCCGCGAGTACGACGCGGCTCTTGACCCCGACGATGACACCGATCCCGACGCCTTCCGGGCGTCGGTCGACGAGTGGCTCCCGGCACCCGACGACCGGACCGACGACTGGGAGGTCGTCGCCAGTACGCCGCGGATCGTCCGAACCTTTCGGGCGCTCCCGGACGACGTCCGTGAGGCGGTCACGCCACCCGCCCGCGAACTCGTTCAAGGGATGGCGATGTTCGTCGAGCGCTACGCCGACGAGGGCGGCCTCCGTATCCAGTCCCGTGAGGAACTGGAGGAGTACTGCTACTACGCCGCCGGCACCGTCGGCACCCTCGTCACCAACCTCCTCGCGCGTGGTGACCTCAGCCAAGGCCGCCGCGCCCGTCTCTACGACACCGCCGAGGAGTTCGGCCTCCTTCTCCAGTTGGTCAACGTCGCCAAGGACGTGTACGACGACTTCACCGAGGAAGACAACGTCTACCTGCCGGCCGAGTGGTTGGCGTCCGAGGGTGTCCCACAGGAGGCGGTCGTCGACTCGGCACACAAATCCGGCGCGGCGGCGGTCGTCCGCCGGACCGCCCGCCACGCCCGATCCTTTCTCGACGACGCCCAGACGTATCTGGAAACCGTCCCTACAACCGACGGCAACACCGTCGCCGCGTGGGCGATCCCGTTCCTGCTTGCGGTCGGGACGCTTCGCGAACTCCTCGCACGCCCGGAGGACGCCCTCTCGGAGACCGGCGTGAAGGTTTCGCGTCAGGAGGTGTTTGCCGTCGTCGCCGAGATGACCGGGACCGGTTCTCGTGCGCCACTCGCCGACCTCCGCGAGGATATCGCCGGCCAACCGTTCCACCGAGCGAGCGGACAGGCCGACTAAGTGACCACGGCGTAGGTCATCAGGAACCCGAAGTACAGCGCCACGAGCGCCGCCAGTGCGAGCAGTCTGAACCGCTTGAGGTCGGCCACTTCCGACTCGCGGGCGGACTCAAACGCGTCCCGTTCGGCCGCCGACAGGTCCGCCGCATGGTCGAGTCCTCGGTGGAGGGCCAGATACTCCTCGTCGGCGAACGGCTGTCCGCATCGCTCACAGACGTGTTCGGACGTGTCGGGCGGGACGTGCGTGTCGTTGGTGAACATGGTCAGGAGGCGATGAATGGGGGAGCGACGTACGGTTCCGCGACGATCCAGAGACTGAGCATGGTGTATCCGACCATCACGGCGGTCACGCCGTACTGGCTCCGGACGGCCTGCAGACGCGAGGGAAACAGGTCGTACGCGGTGGCGTGGGCGACCCAGACGGCGAGGAGGTGACCGAGCAAAACGAAGGCGAGTTCGACGCCCCCAAACCACGCCGGAAGGGCGGCCAACTGCGGCGGCGACGCCGGCGGGGAGAGGGGGGCGGCGGCGACGGCCGACAACGTCGGCCCAAGCACCAGCACCGACCCGATGTTGTGTGCGAGGTGGTAGCCGGCGGCGATGGGGAGCAAGGAGGGGGCGAACCGGCAGGCGAGATACGTCGCCGAGAGATACGTTTCGGCCCGCCGCCGGCCGAGTCGCGCCGCCGCGCGGTACGCCAGATAGAACAGGGCTGCCCCCCCGAGGTACGCGCCGACGTAGACACCGAGTGCCGGAACGCCGGCGTCGACGGTCGCGCGCACGCCAGCCGCCCACGGGCCGGTCGCGACGAACCCATCGTACGTGGTGACAAACAGCAAGGTGACAACGAAGGCCACGTCGTCGCGGCCGTCGAGAACGGTGTCCGGGAGCGCGCCGCCGGGAAGGCGCACACGGAGACGGCCGTTTTCGACGCCAACCGGCGCGAGCCACCCGTAGAACCGGAAGGCACGAGCGAGGGGATCGACGCTCCCGAACCACCGGTTCGTGCCGACGACGGCGCTCCCACCGACGGTTACGACGGCGTACGCCACGAGAACGGTCGCAAGCAGTCGCGGATCGTCCGCCAACGGCGTCGCAACCTCGACCCACACGAGAACGAGAAGGCCGACGACGCTCGGCCACGACCCGAGCCGTTCGGGGTAGGGGCGGTTGAGCGACGGGACACGCTCGGCGAGAACACGAAACGGATTGAGCGTCGGCCACGAGTTCCCAAGCAGATAGGTGGAGGCGACGAATCCGCCCCACCAGCCGACCCAGACGATCAGGACCGCGAGGTTGCGGACGCCGGTCGACGGCCCGACGTAGCCCACCGCGACCGTGACACCGAGCAGAACAACAGCGCCGACGCCCGCGACGGCTCGGACGATCCGTCCGGGTGTCGGCAGGGGGCGCCCCCAGTCGTGGACGGCGGCGACCAGTCGCCGATCGGTGACAAAGCTCGCAAGCAAAAAGGAGACACCGACGACGCCGCCTCCGGTGAGCAAGAAGAGCCACGTCGGGACGCTGATCGGGTTCCGCCCGGTACCCCGGAGACCGCCGCTGTGGGCGGCTGCGACGCCGACACAGGATAGCAGGAGGATAACGCCGACACCGATCCCGACGCCGCGTACGACACGTCTTCGACCATGGCCTCGGCGTCGACGCGGTAGCATCAAGCGGGAGTTTGACCGTCGTCGTGGTGTAGCTTCCGGAACCGACCGGGCCGCCGGCGTTGGGAGGATTTTTAATAGTCGAATCTCAACAGGGGTATATGAGCACCGATCACGGCGGGGACGACCACGAACACCACCTCCCGGCGGTGGAAGACTGGCCGAGGGGGTTCGGCGAGGCGAGCTGGTGGCCTTTCATCACCGCGTTGAGCGCCGGCGGCATCTACCTCGGTGCCGCCCTCTTCATCGTTGCGGGCGGTTCCGATTCGACGATCGACCCGATGTACGCGCCGCTGCTCACGGCCGCGAGTGTCGGGGGCTTTCTGTTCGGGTTGTACGGCTGGCTCTACCACGCCTTCGTCTCCGAGTTCTGGTCGAGCGGCGGTGACGAGAAGAGCGCGTCAGCGCTCCGTTGGGGCATGATCGCGTTTCTCGGCTCGGAAATGGCGACGTTCGGAGCGGTGTTCACGTACTACTTTTTCATCCGGGCGGGCACGTGGCCGCCGGGTGAACTCCCCCACCTGACGGGGTCGCTTGTCATCATCAACACGGCCATCCTGATCGCGTCGAGTCTCACGCTCCACTGGGCCCACGTCGCCATCCGAAACAACGATCGCCGCAAGTTCGTCATCGGGTTGTTGGTGACGGTTCTGCTCGGTGTCGTGTTTATCGGTGGACAGATCTATGAGTACTACGAGTTCATCGTCCACTCGGAGTTCACCTTTGCCTCCGGCTTTTTCGGCTCGGCGTTTTTCGGACTGACCGGCCTGCACGGACTCCACGTCTCGCTGGGCGGCGCACTCCTCGCTATCGTTACGGTTAGAGCGCTCGCAGGCCAGTACTCCGCCGACCGGCACGTTTCTGTCAGCACCGTCTCGATGTACTGGCACTTCGTCGACGTGGTGTGGATCTTCCTCGTCGTCATTCTTTATCTCGGCGCGTCTGTCGGCGCGTAACCGCCGTCCGTGGCCGCCGTAGATTTATGTAGGTTCACGCGACAGATATAAACATGGATGGTTTCGAACAGCTCGTGTCGTCGCTCACGCCCCGAGAGGAGAACGACGAGATCAAACTCTACCAGAACACCGTCTCAGTTGCGTGCCCGGTCTGTGAGGATCCGTTCGACGACCTCGTCGTGTGCAAAAACGAGGCGACCAGCCTCGAACAGATCGAGCCCCTCGATCTCTGTGTCACGATCCACGACGACAGTCCGCTCCTGTTTACACACAAACACTGAGACTGCGTCGTCGTCGACCACCTGTCGTTGACCCGCGCCACAGCTTCTAAAGCGCTCGATCACCGACCGTGTGCCATGCGGGAAGTGACCCACACCGCGACCGGGCCGAAGATCATCACCCCTACCGATATCGACGACGAAAACGGCGACATCGCCGTCTGTCTGTGTGGGCTGAGCGAGACACACCCCTTCTGTGATGGCTCACACCGGCGGGCCGAGAACGAGGATCCCGACGAACGGTACAAATACATCGACGGGGAGCGCCGACAGGTGACGGTGAAATTCGCCGACGAGACGGAGTAAGTCGGACGGCGCGGCTCTTCGCCGGAAAGTATTTGGATCACGTTCGTCCATACCTACACGATGGACGGCGAGATTCTCGACACGGTGACCGAGTGGGGAACCCGTTCCGTCGGGGACGGTGTCAGTGGGCTCTACGATCTCGCCGATGCGGGGTTCTCCGGGGCCGTAACCGACGGGACCGTGTGGGCGTTTTTCCTCAACGGACGGGTCGTTGGCGTGTTCGACGGCGATATCGACGATCTCGAGGATGCCTCGCTGACCGCGCATACGGCTCCCGACATCTCGTTGCCATTGTTGTATGCGATGCAGGCCGGTGGGGGAGAGACGCGCGGACAGTACTACTCGAACGAGACGCCGTTGTCCGAACTCGACGAGACGCTCTCCGCCGGTAACTTCGTCGGCTACGTCGAACTCTCGGAGAACGTTCTTTCGGGGGATTACTACGTCGTCTACTACGGCGGACGGTCGCTCCCGGTCGCCTTTGTCGGCAATGAACCTCGGCTGCTCACCGGCGACGAGGCGTTCGACCGCGCGGCCGACGAGGTGGGTATCTACGCCGTTATCGACGCGGACGTGACGGTCGTCGACCTGCCCGACCGCCCCGAACCGGCCGGTGAGGGGTCGGGGGGCGCGGCCGGGACGTCGGTCAACGCCGGTACCGACACCGACGAGGACCTCACGATTGACGGCACGACGACGCCCGAGACGAACACCGACGGCCGGACCGACCGGTCGCCGGCGAACGCCACCGGTGACGACGGCGCCACCGGCGTGGTGAGTGCTGACACGGCTGTCGACGACGGGGACGGCATGTCCGCCGATGCCGCCGACGCCCCCGACGACGAGATGGAGCCCGAAGATCCGGACGTAGACCTCCAAGCGGCGATGGAGAACTCGACGGGTGAGACGGCTTCCTCACCGCTGTCGACGGAAACCGACGCGGCCGACACCGCCGACGCGTCGGCCGAGCCGAAACCCGACCACGACGAGTCGTCCGTCGGGGGACCGGCCCCGGACGGGGCCGAAGCACCGTCGACCGATGTCTCCGAGGCCGGGACGGGGACGGGGACGGGGACCGAGTCGACACAGAGTCCGGACCTCGACCCGGAGTCGGAGCCGGAGTCGGACGTAGCAACGGCGGACGCGTCGACACCTGCCGACACATCCGACGAAGCCGAGCGCCTCCGCCGCGAACTCGCCGACGCCCGGGACGCGCTCGCCGAAGCGAAAGCCGACCGCGACGAGTACCGGGCGGAGGTCGAGCGACTCCGCGACCGGGTCGAGCGTCTGGAGGCGACGGCCGACACCCCGACCGGAACGGAACGGACGCTCGCCCCCGCCGAGGCGCTTTCGAGAACGAATCTATTCGTCAGGTACGATGACAAGTCCAGCGCGACGATCGAACACGCCGCGGCGGGCCGCGTTCCACAGGAGGAGTTGCGCGCCAACCTTCGGATCGACTACCACACCGAGTTCGAGACGGGGAACGTCCGGGTCGACGGCCGGTCGTTCGAGACGTTCCTCCGTGGGACGACCGAACACCGGTTCACCGAGTGGCTGCTGACCGAACTGCTCTACGAGATCAGACGGGTCGACGCCCAGTCGGACGTTTCGAAACTGTTCGAGGCGATCGAGGGGATCGATCGGATCGATATCGACGGCGAGGTGTCCGTCGACGGCGGGAGCGCCGACGTCGACGCCGACACCGACGCCGGCGAGGAGACGATGTCTTTCGACGTGGTGTGTCGGGGCAAGATGGGCGCCCCGTTGTTCGTCGCCGACTTCTCGGACTCCCGGGATCCGACGCGTGTATCGACGATCGAGTCGATGCTGGATCGGACGACCCCAGTCGCCGAGTCGAACGAGTCGCTCGCGGCGGCGACTGTCGTGACCACGAGTTTTTTCGACGCCGACGCGATGGAGGCTGCGGTTGACGCGACGCGAGGTGGGCTGTTCAGCCGTAGTTCACAACGGAGCTACGTAAAACTCTCACGCAAACACGGCTTCCACCTGTGTCTGGTCGAGGCGCGAGACGAGGACTTTTTCCTGACGGTTCCGGATCTCTAACTCTGGACCTCTGCGGTCTCTTCGATTTTCATCGAATCGAGTTTCTCAACGATGGAGTCCATCTTCTCGTCGAGTTCGTCGACGAAATCCGCGGTGTCGTCGGTGGTGATCGCACCTTGGCTCGACGGTTCGATGAGATTCTCCTCCTCGAGAACGCGGAGTGAGTACCTGACCTTGTGGTGGGGGTATCCGGTTTCGTTGGACATCTTCACGATACCGATGGGTTCGTTCCCGATGACCATCCGCAACACCTGAAGATGGCGTTCCAGCATATCGACTTCTTTCTCAAGCCTGTCTATCATGACACTTGTTAACTCGTCATTGCGGGGTTTAAAAGTTGCTGTGAGTTCCGACGGCTGGGACCGAACAGTTGTTTCTCGGAGTCGGCGGAATTAATACTTCGGGTCCCTGCCGATCGGGGTCTTTGCTCCCGCAAGCCTTTCCTGTCGGTCGATTCACGTCACATATAGGTTCGACCGCCGGGGTCGCCAAGGGAACGAGCGTATCGTAATCGGTTTAGCGAGTCGGACGAAACTCACGGCCGGATATGACAGTCACCATCGTCGGCTCCCAGCTCGGAGACGAGGGCAAGGGTGCCCTCGTCGACCTGTGGGGTGGGAACGCCGACATCGTGGTCCGGTATCAGGGTGGGGACAACGCCGGCCACACCGTCGTCGAAAACGGCGAAGAGTACAAGCTCTCTCTCGTTCCGAGCGGAGCCGTCCGTGGAAAGATCGGTATCCTCGGCAACGGCTGTGTGGTCAACCCGCGGACCTTGTTCGACGAACTGGACACACTGCGTGACCGTGGTCTCGACCCAGACGTTCGTGTCGCGTGTCGCGCCCACGTAATCATGCCGTACCACCGCGTTCTCGACGGTATCGAGGAGGAGGAGAAAAGCGACGACGACCTAGAGGCCGGCACCACGGGCCGCGGAATCGGCCCGACGTACGAGGACAAGGTCGGCCGTCGTGGGATCCGTGTCGGCGATCTGCTTGACCCCGACGTGCTCCGCGACCGCTTGGAGTACGTCGTCCCACAGAAGCGTGCGGTTGTCGAGGACGTGTTCGGCATGGATGCCGGCGAGGAGTTCGACGTTGAGTCCCTCCACGAGGAGTTCGTGGCCATCGGCCGCCGACTCGAGGAGGAAGGCATGACCGTCAACGCAGGCGACTTTCTCGGCACGAGACTCGACGCCGGCGAGAACCTGTTGTTCGAGGGTGCTCAGGGCACGTCCATCGACATCGACCACGGCATCTACCCTTATGTCACCTCTTCCAACCCAACCGCCGGCGGGGCGTCGACCGGAACCGGTGTCGGCCCGACCGTCGTCGGTCGCGGCGAGGTTGTCGGCGTCGTGAAGGCGTATCTCTCACGTGTCGGCACCGGTCCCCTGCCGACCGAACTCGACGGCGACGACGAGGAGTTGGCCGACTACATTCGGGAGAAAGGCGGCGAGTTCGGCACCGTCACCGGCCGACCGCGCCGCATCGGGTGGCTCGATGTCCCTATGCTTCGCCACGCCGCCCGCGTGAGCGGCTTCACCGGCATTGCGGTCAACCATCTGGACGTGCTCGCCGGGATGGACACGGTGAAACTCGGCGACGCGTACAAACTCGACGGCGAGCGCATGGAAACGATGCCCGCGACGACCGAGCGGTGGGCCGACTGTGACCCCATCCTCAAGGAGTTCGATCCGTGGCCAGAGGTAGACTGGAGCGCCGTCGCCGGCGAGGGGTACGACGCGCTCCCGGCGGCCGCACGAACGTACCTCGACTACCTGAGCGACGAGGTAGGAGCCCCAATCTACGCCGTCGGCGTCGGCCCGGACCGCGCCGAAACCGTCGAACTCGTCGATCCCTTCGAGCGCGACGCGTAGCCGGACCGGAGACGGCGCGGAGCGTTTTTACTCCTCGCCACACCGCCTTCGATATGCACCGTTCGATCCGATACGTCGTTGCCCTTCTCGTCGGCGTCGGGCTTGCCGTTGCCGCCGGCGTCCTTTCGGATACCCACGGCCTTCCGCTGATTTCTATTGCGGTCGTTTACACCGCCACCACCGTCCTCGTTCTCGCTCACCGGAACGACTGGGCCGGACTGTCGGGGAAAACGACGGGAACATCGCGGAGAGTCGGCGCCATCGGCGGTGGTGTCGGTGCCTTCGCGGGGGCGACGCTGCTACAGGTTTCTATCCCGGTCGGTGTGACCGGACTCGGGTTGTATCTGTTCGGCATGGCCGTGGTCGTCGCGGACGTGTCGCCGGTCTCCGACGGATGACAAACGCGCCCGCCGCGACAATCGGGGTAATCTTTTATTTTCCGCTCGCCGATATACACACATGGTAACCACAACCGAACGGGACGGCATGACGTGGTACGAGTGTGAAACCTGCGGGATGCTGTTCGATGCCGAGGAGGACGCAACCCAACACGAGGACCACTGCGACGGCGACGACGCTGACCCCTCCTATCTGCAGTGACGCGTTCTGTCGGCTGTGACCGGTTCGATGTGCGGGGTCCCCGACCGACCGCCGGTCGACGGTGTCACCCCTCGACCAGTTCGTAGGACTGTTCGCCCCAATCGTCCTCGACAAAGACGAACACGCGCCCCCGCGTCACCGACGGATCCGCCTCGACCCGACACCGCATCCCGTCGGGCGTGGCGACGGTGACGCCGGGAAACAGTTCCTCGGCCTCGCCGCCGTCGAGGACGATCCGACCGACACCCGTCGATTCGAGAATGTCGTCGTGGGTCTTACGATCGTTAACGTAGATCATCACGCCCTCGCTCTCATCCGGATCGGTGACGAGAACGTGGACTTCCTTTCCCGGCCCGGTGGTGAGCGTTTCGCCCGCCTTCTCCGGTACGCCACGGTAGAAGGTCGTCCGCCCGTCGAGGTACTCGACCTCGACCCCACTATCGAGGAGTTCCACGGGCAGGGTACTGGGGGCAACATCGTTGCGGATGGTCATACTCCTTTTATCACCTGCCGGGGCAAAAGCGCCGCGTCACGGGACGGGGTGGCCTCCGTTCCCATGTTCCTCAACTGTGTGTCCCGATCCGACGGGCCCGCGTGACACGCCCCCGTCCCGATGGAAGGGTGTACGTCTCATCGCTGTCGGTCCGCTCGTTTCCGGGGTTGGCCCCTTCCAGTGGGTTAGAGCGCGTCAGGGGCCGAGTCCGGGTACAAAAGCGGAAGCGGCACCGACCGAACGGTGAGTCGCGCCTACACGAACGCCGGTGACGTCGTGTCGTCGGTCGTCTCGGCGCTTATCTTCTCCCACGCCGACACGAAGTCGTCCATGTATATTTCGGTCCGGTCGTCGCGGATGGCGAACATTCCGGCCTCGGTACAGACCGCCTTGATATCCGCCCCGGAGGCGCTGTCGGCCACGTCGGCCAGTTCGTCGAAGTCAACGTCGTCCGCAATATTCATATCGCGGGTGTGGATCTTGAAGATGATTTCGCGACCCTCGTCGTCTGGCTTTGGCACCTCGATGAGGCGGTCGAACCGACCGGGTCGAAGAATGGCGGGATCGAGCATGTCGAAGCGGTTGGTCGCGGCGATGATGCGGACCTCGCCCCGTTCCTCGAAGCCGTCCATCTCCGAGAGGAGTTGCATCATCGTCCGCTGGACCTCGGCGTCGCCGGAGGTTTTCGAGTCAGTTCGCTTCGACGCGATGGCGTCGATTTCGTCGATAAACAGAACGGCAGGTTCGCTCTCCCGGGCCACCTCGAAGAGGTCGCGGACGAGTTTTGCGCCCTCTCCGATGAACTTGTGGACGAGTTCCGACCCGGCCATCTTGATAAACGTGGCGTCGGTCTGGTTTGCGACGGCTTTCGCGAGCATCGTCTTCCCCGTTCCCGGCGGGCCGTGAAGCAGGACACCCGACGGCGGGTCGATGCCGACATCCTCGAACATGCCGGGACGTTTCAGGGGCATTTCGACCGTCTCGCGGACCTCCTTCATCTGTTCTTCGAGACCCCCGATATCCTCGTAGCGCACGTCCGGGCTGTGGTCAACCTGCATCACACGGGCCCGCACGTCGGTTTCCTTATCAAGACGCTTGACGACGGAGAGAGAGTTGTTCACCGCGACCCGAGCGTCGGGTTCGAGTTCCGACCGCATCTCGTCGGTGACCTCGGTCACCGCCTCCTGATTGTTGCCGTGCTGTTTGATGATGATGCCCTCGTCGGTTATCTCCTGAACCGTCGCGACGAACAACGGCGACTGCTTGAGCTTCTTGTTCTCGTGGGTCAACCGCTCGAGTTTCTGCTGGTACTTGTTGTTCTCGGCGTTGGCGTCCAACAGTTTGTCTCGCATCTCCTCGTTTTGTCCCTCCAACACGTCGAGGCGCTCGCGGAGGGCTTCGATCTTCTCCTGTTGAGACGTCGCCTCCTCGTCGTAGGGGAAGTCGACCTCATCTACGGTATCGGTCATTACACATTTTAAGTCGCAGACTCATAAGAGGCTTCGGGTGCGTGCGGTCCTCGCCGCGAGCCGTTCCCCCAAGCACCGGCGATACATAGCCGGACAGAGCGCCTGCAGAGAACGAACGCTCCCTCCATTGTGCCCCAGAACCGAGGGGAGATACGGAGACGACGGCGAACGGTTTACACGGCGTACGTCGGACCGGTGGGCCGACGTTCGTGGCCTGTCCGGTGTCGCACTCGTCGCGACCCCGTTCGGACACACCGGATCGTCGCGTCGAAGCCAACTCGCCGACGGAACGCTGCTGCCGCCACGGGCGGTTCGTCACGCGCCGACCCGGCCCGAGGACGCCGGCGTGGCCGAGACTCCGGCCTCGGTTTCGGGTGCCTACGGCCGACTCCACTCGGTGAAAATTTACCACCGAACGGGCTCTCACCTTGCCCCGTGACAGACGACGTTCGAACGGCGCTCCGTGCGCTTGCGACCGACGGCCGTGCCGCCGACGCCGCCGACCCAGCGGCCGTCGTCGACGAGGCCGACGCGGCCCGCGGCGACGTTCGCGACGCCGTGGCGTTTATCACTGACGGCGGTCTCGCCCGACTCCGAGCGGCAATCGACCACGCGGACCCCGAGACTGCCCGCCGGGGATGGCGCGTTCTCGACGACCTCCGGGAGTTCCGACGGGTGGTGACGAACCACTTTCGCCCCGGTCGCGGAACGGTTTTGAGTCCCGGGGAGAAACATTCCGAGCGATGACCCGGGTGATCCACACCGGCGACACCCACGTCGGCTACCGACAGTACCACTCGCCCGACCGCCGGCAGGACTTTCTCGACGCGTTCGAGGCGGTTATCGGCGATGCGACGGCTGCGAACGTCGACGCCGTGATCCACGCCGGCGACCTGTTTCACGACCGCCGGCCCGACCTCCCCGATCTGCTCGGCGTGCTCTCCGCACTCCGGGATCTCTCGGCGGCCGACATTCCGTTTCTCGCCGTCGTCGGCAATCACGAGGCGACCCGTGGGAGCCAGTGGCTCGACCTGTTTTCCGACCTCGGGTTGGCGACGCGGCTCGACGACGCGCCGACCGTTGTCGACGACACGGCCTTCTACGGTCTCGATCATGTCCCCCGGTCCCGCCGCGACGACCTCGACTACGAGTTCACCCCTCACGACGCCGACACCGCCGCTCTCGTTGCCCACGGCCTGTTCACCCCGTTTCCACACGCCGACTGGGAGACAGAGACGGTGCTTGAAGCGTCGACCGTCGACTTCGACGCGGTGTTGCTCGGCGACAATCACGTCCCTGACCGCGCCGAGGTTGACGGGACGTGGGTGACATACTGCGGATCGACCGAGCGCGCAAGCACGGACGAACGCGAAGCGCGTGGCTACAACCTCGTCGAGTTCGGAGCCGACGTGGGCGGCGACGCGGCCGTCGACATCCGGCGGCGGTCGCTGGACACGCGTCCGTTCGTTTTCGTCGACGTGGAACTCGCCCCCCGCGAGGGGGTCGACCGCGTTCGGGAACGGCTCCGCCAGCACGACCTCTCGGAGGCGGTGGTCGTGGTGACGATCACCGGCGACGGCGACCCCGTCGCCCCCGCGGCCGTCGAGGAGGCCGCCGTCGACGACGGTGCCTTGATCGCGCGGGTCACGGACCACCGCGCGGTCGGCGGCGACGTGACGGCCACCGCCCCCGATGTCGACTTTGCCGATCCGGACGCCGCCGTCCGGGAGCGCCTCCGTGAGATGGATCTGTCCTCGCTCGGTCGCCGCCTCGACGAGACGGTCCGCGACGACGCGGTAGCCGACTCGAACGTTCGCGACCGGGTCGCGGCGTTCGTCGCCGACGCCGACCCGACGACCGACGGGTCGTCGTCCGATGACTCCGCCGACGAGACGGACGGCGACTCGGACGATGAGGCACCGACCGACCCCGAGGATCAGGTGTCGATGGAGGACTTTCTATGAGGTTCGACCGGATCCGCTTGCGGAACTTCCGACCGTACGACGACGCGGACCTCAGCCTCCGCGACGGCGTGACCGTGATTCACGGGCTCAACGGGAGCGGGAAGTCATCGCTGCTGGAGGCCTGCTTTTTTACGCTGTACGGATCCACCGCACTCGATGGCACCCTCGATGAGGTGATCACCAACGGCGAGACCGAGGCCGAAATCGACCTGTGGTTCACACACGCCGACGACGCCTACCACGTCCACCGTCGTCTCCGGAAGTCGGGCGACCGGACGACGACCGCCGACTGCGTTCTCGACGGCCCGGACGTGACCGTCGAGGGGGCACGGGACGTGCGGGCGTTCGTCGCCGACCTTCTCCGGATGGATGCCGAGGCGTTCGTCAACTGCGCGTACGTCCGGCAGGGAGAGGTGAACCAGCTTATCAACGCCTCGCCCGGCCAGCGACAGGACGTGATCGACGACCTCCTGCAGTTGGGACGACTGGAGGAGTACCGCGACCGCGCCGCCGCCGCCCGCCTCGGGATCGAGGACGTCCGCTCGGAGAAACGGGGCGAACTCCGGAAGGTGGAGTCACAGATCGAGACAAAAGAGGGTGAGAATCTCTACGCGGCCCTCGACGGTTTCGAGAACGACCTGGTGGACCTCGATGAGCGGATCGAACACTACGAGAGCCAGCGGGAGAAAGCCGAGCGAACCAGAACCGAAGCGAATGCAGTTCTCGAGGAGTACAACGAGCGGCGGGCGGATCTCGACGCCGTCGAGAACGACATCGACGGACTGGAGACGACGATCCGGGAGGCCGAGCGCGAACGCGAGACGCACCGCGAGGCGGTCCGCGAGGCGCGTGAGCGGATCGAGCAACTGGAGACCGAAATCGAGACGCGTCTCGATTCGGCAGCATTGGGCGAGGCGACCGAGGCGGCCGTCGAGAGCCGTCGGACGGAACTCGCCAAACGCGAAGAGACTCTTCGAGACGCCCGGTCCGAGGCGAACGCGTCGGCGACGGGGCTGCGAAACCAGGCGGAGAACCTGGCGGCGAAAGCCGACGACCTGGCCGATCGCGCCGATGAGGTGGAGGCACGGGCGGCGGACCGTCGTGAGGCCGCGACGGACCGCGAGAACGCCGCCGCGGAACGGGAGGCCACGATCGAAGACCTGGATACGGAGGCGGCGGAACTGACCGCCGAGTTCGACGACGCCCCCGTCGACCGCGGCGAGGCAGTGGCGCGACGGGACACGCTGCGCGAGCGCCGCGGGGAGGCCCGCGAGCGGGCCGCGGAACTCGACGCCACGCTGTCGTCGGCTCGCGACCGGGTCGCCGAGGTCGAGGAGCTGCTCAACGCCGGCAAGTGTCCCGAGTGTGGTCAGTCCGTCGATGACTCCCCGCACGCGGACCGTCTCAAGGAGTACCGCGAGCGGGTCGATCGGCTGGCGGCAGACTTGGCCGATGCCCGCGAGCGCGCAGCCGATCTCGACGACCGTACCGAGACACTCGACGCCCTTGTCGAGGCAGAGACGCGACTGGCCGACATCGACGCCGAGCGCGACCGTCTCGAGGAGCTGGCGACGGCGGATCGCGAGACTGCGGCCGACCTCCGTGCCGACGCCGAGGAGGCAGACACGGAGGCGGCCGACCTTCGGGAGCGGGTCGCGGAGACCCGCGAGATCGCCGCCGAGAAGCGTGCCGAGGCGGCCGACGCCGAGGACCGCGTCGAGGAACTGACGACGGACCTCGACCGGATCAACGCGGCGCGGGAGCGACTCGATGCCGTCGAGGAGCGACTCGATCGGATCGACGACTGCGAGGCGACGATCGAGCGCCGTAACGAGAGCGCCGAGCGAATCGCAGAGACGAACGACGAGCGCCGTGACCGACTTGCCGAACTGCGGGAACGCCGAGATGATCTCCGCGATGCCGTCGACGAGGAGGCCGTCGAGGCGGCCCGCACGAACAAGAAAAACGCAGAGGAGTATCTGGAAGATGTCGAGGCCAAACTCACCGAACTGGGGACGAAACGCGACGCGTTGCAGGAGCGGATCGGCGGTGTGAGAAGTGAAATCGACGCGTTAGAACGGCTCCGGGGAGAACGTGACGCGTTGGCCGAGCGAGTCACGGCGCTCAACGACCTCCACGAGGAGTGTTCGCGACTGGAGACCACCTATGCCGACCTGCGGGCGGAACTGCGCCAGCGCAACGTCGAGACGCTCGAACGACTCTTGAACGAGACGTTCGACCTGATCTACGGCAACGACGCCTACGCACGCCTCCGCTTGAACGGCGACTACGAGCTTTCGGTCGTCCAGAAAGACGGGAGCGAACTCGACCCCGCACAACTGTCGGGCGGCGAGCGCGCGCTTTTCAATCTCAGCCTGCGGTGTGCAATCTACCGCCTGCTGGCCGAGGGTATCGATGGCGCGGCCCCGATGCCGCCGCTCATCCTCGATGAACCGACCGTCTTTCTCGACGCCGGGCACGTCTCTCGGCTGGTCGACCTCGTCGAGGAGATGCGCGACCTGGGCGTGGCACAGATCGTCATCGTCAGCCACGACGAGGAACTCGTCGGTGCGGCAGACGACCTCGTCCGCGTCGAGAAAGACCCACGGACGAATCGCTCGACGGTGTCCCGTTCCCGTCCGGCCGCCGTCGCCGAGAAGTGAGTCAGTCGTCCCGGAGGTACGACACCGCCTTCCGCGTCGTCTTGGTGGCATCGTAGCCCCGCTCCCCCCCGACGCGCGCCTCGTCGATCAGCCCAGCGGCTCGACACTCCGCAAGCAGTCCGTGCAGGTCGCTCTCACAGAGGTCATACGCCCCCACGAGCGTCCGTACGGCGAGTGGCCCCCTGTCGGCGAGTTCGACCAACAGGCCGAGCGCTTGATCATCGGGTGCCGCGGCGAGAAGCCGCCGGACCGAGACCGGCACCGCACCGGCCGCAGTCACGAGCGGCGACGCCTCCGTATCGATCGTCAACTCGTCGTTCGGTAGGTAGCGTTCGCTCCCGGTCTCGGGATCCCGAACGAGACTCGACTCCGATGACCGCTTCACAAGCAGGAACGTCTGCCCCTCGTCGTCCCGGACGGTTCGCATGATCGAGTGGAGGCGCGGGGTATGGTTAGACGTTCCGCTCGTCGGTCATGTCGTCTGTGTCTTCCGGACCGTCAGACGCTGTGTCTCCGGCGTGGCGCGAGGTGAAAGCGCGGTAGTGCTGGTAGACGCGGAGGCCGGCGATCGCCCCGACGGCCACTGCGGCGAGGCCGAAACGCCACTGGCCCCGGAAGTAGACGAGCATCGGGCCGAGAGCAACGCCGAGTACCGCGACGTTTGCCAGAAGGACACTCCGCCAGAACGTCTCCAGAACTTCGGGATCGACGTCCGTCTCATCGGTGTCGGGCGTGGGAACCCGTGGCAGGTCGTCCTCCGGGTTTCCCCAACGGGACTCCGGCTCCGGCTGCTTGGGTTCCTCTGGCCACGGATCGGACGGCACGCTGGAAGCGTGCGAGCGCGGTGATAAAAGGATTCGGTTGCGCCCCTACGCGTACTCGTGAACGAGCACCGCCCTCGACGACTCCACCCACGCGAGCGGGTTCTCCGCGTCGTAAAGTACCGTTCCGTTCTCGACCTCGTACGCCTCGACGGTTTCGATACCGTCGTGGTCCGGACACCGGTCGTCTGCACTGTCCCACCTGCCTGCGTCGACGTGGTCGGACATCATCACGGAGGTATGGTATGGAATCACATAGTATATGTCTTTCCGTCGTGGCAGACTTTCAGTCCCGAGTGGCTGGGTTTTTACCGAGGAGTGCCAAAGTGGCCGGCATGACACAGACCGAACTCACCGGGTTCTCGGAGGTGACGGACGCCGAGAGACCCGACGCTGAGGCGGTCGCCGTCGCCGGCGACGCGGGCCAGTCCGTCGCTGAGGTTGTCGACGCCGCGGATCTGAGGTTCCCCGACCCCGAGGGAACGGTCGACCTCGCGGTCACACAGGTCGACTACACCGTTGAGGGCCAAGGCTCCGAGGAGTATCCCGTCGTCCACCTGTTCGGTCGACGGACGGATGGCACGGCCGAACACGTCCGCGTACTGGGCTTCGAACCCTACTTTTATGCGCCGACGGCAGGCCTCGACGACGACAACCTCAACCGCGACGTGATCACGCGGACGGAAACGGGGTACGAGAGCATCCGCGGCGAACCGCTGACGAGGATCTGTACGCGGACGCCCCGGGACGTTGGTCAGATCCGCGACGAGTTCGACCACTTTGAGGCGGACATCCTCTTCCCTAACCGACTGTTGATCGACAAGGATATCGGCGGCGGTGTCCGGGTTCCGGTCCGGCGATTGGAGAGTGGTTCGATCCAAGTTCCCCACGACGAACTGGCCGCGGTCGACCCACCCGATACCGACCTCCGTGTGAACACCTTCGACATCGAGGTCGACGACCGTTCTGGGTTCCCCGAGGAAGGCGAGGAGACGGTCGTCTGTCTCACCAGCCACGACTCCTACCGCGACGAGTATCTCGCATGGATCTGTGAGGCGCCCGACGGTACCGGGACGGTTCCCGCGGGTCTCGAACACGACCCGCTGACCGACGGGATGGACATCGACGTTCGGTCGTTCCCGACCGAGGCGGCGATGCTTGAGGCCTTTCTCTCCTACATCGAGGAGACCGACCCGGACGTGCTGACGGGGTGGAACTTCGAGGACTTCGACGCGCCATACCTCATCGACCGTCTGGAAGCCGTCGGTGCGCGTCCTGACGTGACTCGGGATCTGAACCCCGAGCGTCTGTCCCGGATCGACGAGGTGTGGCGGAGCGACTGGGGCGGTCCCACGGTGAAAGGCCGGGTCGTCTTTGACCTGTTGTACGCCTACAAGCGCACCCAGTTCACCGAACTGGAGTCGTACCGCCTCGACGCGGTGGGTGAACAGGAACTCGGCGCGGGCAAGGAGCGCTACTCCGGCGACATCGGCGACCTCTGGGAGGACGACCCCCGGCGACTGTTGGAGTACAACCTCCGGGACGTGGAACTGTGCGTCGAACTCGACCGCAAGCGCGACATCATCTCCTTCTGGGACGAGGTTCGGACGTTCGTCGGTTGTAAATTGGAGGACGCCCCGACTCCCGGCGATGCCGTCGACGTGTACGTTCTCCACAAGGTCCACGGGGAGTTCGCGCTTCCCTCGAAAGGGCGGGCCAACGCCGAGGACTACGAAGGTGGTGCGGTGTTCGACCCCATCACGGGGATCAAAGAGAACGTCAGCGTTCTCGACCTGAAATCGCTTTATCCGATGTGTATGGTCACCATCAACGCCTCTCCGGAGACAAAGGTCGACCCCGAGGACTACGACGGCGACACCTACCGCGCTCCCAACGGCACCCACTTCCGGAAGAGTCCGGACGGTATTATCCGGGAGATGGTCGACGAACTGCTGGCGGAACGGGAACAAAAGAAGGCCGAACGCAACGACCACGACCCGGACAGTCAGGCCTACGAACAGTACGACCGACAGCAGCAAGCTGTCAAAGTAATTATGAATTCTTTATATGGTGTCCTCGGATGGGACCGCTTCCGCCTCTACGACCGGGAGATGGGGGCGGCCGTCACCGCCACCGGCCGCGACGTCATCGAACACACACAGTCCGCGGCGAACGACGTGGGGTACGAGGTTGCCTACGGGGACACCGACTCGGTCATGTTGGAACTGGGCGAGGAGACTGTCGCCGACGAGGTTCCTGACGAGATACGGGAGGCCCACCCCGACGCCGACGAGGCGGACCTCCGGCGGATCGCCGGCGCCATCGAGACGGGCTACGAACTCGAGGAGAGTATCAACGACTCGTACGACGCGTTCGCCCGCGAGGAGTTGAACGCCCACGACCACCGCTTCCAGATCGAGTTCGAGAAGCTCTACCGCCGGTTCTTCCAAGCGGGCAAAAAGAAACGCTACGCGGGTCACATCGTTTGGAAGGAGGGCAAACACGTCGACGACATCGACATCACGGGCTTTGAGTACAAGCGCTCGGATATCGCGCCGATCACCAAGAATGTCCAGCGACAGGTTATCGAGATGATCGTCACCGGTGACGATGTCGACGACATCGAGGAGCCCGTCCACGACGTGATCGCGGATTTCGAGGCGGGGAACGTCGACTTGGACGACGTGGGTATCCCCGGCGGGATCGGGAAGCGACTCACCGCATACGACACCGACACGGCACAGGTCCGTGGTGCAAAGTACGCAAACCTCCTGCTCGGAACGAACTTCCAGCGAGGGAGCAAGCCGAAACGACTCTACTTGGAGAAGGCTCACCCCGAGTTCTTCCGGCGACTGGAGGCCGAAGAGGGGTTCGATCCCCAGACCGACGATCTTTACGCGGCGTTCAAGCGCGACCCCGACGTGGTCTGTTTCGAGTACGCCGACCAGATCCCCGACGAATTCGAGATCGACTGGGACAAGATGCTGAAGAAGACGCTCAAAGGACCGATCGAGCGGATCATCGAGGCGCTCGGTCTCTCGTGGGACGAGGTGAAAAGCGGACAGCGACAGACCGGACTCGGCCAGTTCTGAGCCCATCTTTCGGCTGCAAAAACATTCCTTTCCAATCCTGAAACTCGAAGGGGGAGAATGCGTAAGCATTATGCGTGTTACACTCCACCCATACCGTAGGGACATGGCAACACTACAAATCAATAATCTTCACGCAGAGGTCGCAGAAGAGGGCGGCGAAACCATTCTTCGTGGCGTCGACATCGAGGTCGATTCGGGCGAGATCCACGCCCTGATGGGCCCCAACGGATCGGGCAAATCGACCACCGCAAAGGTTATTGCCGGCCACCCCGCCTACGAGGTCACCGACGGCGAGATCATCCTCGTTCTCGATGACGAGGATCTCTCCGACCTCGACGGGGAGGTACCGGACGAAAAGCGGACCTGGAACCTCCTTGATCTCGAACCCAACGAGCGTGCGGCACTCGGGATCTTTCTGGGCTTCCAGTATCCTGCCGAGATCGAAGGCGTCACGATGACGAACTTTCTCCGACAGGCGCTCAACGCCAAACACGAGGAGCGCGAGGAGTTGTTCGAGGACGAAGAGGAGGCGGACGACGCCGGGGCCGACGAGGACGACGCCGGCTACGAAACCTCCCCGATGGAGGGAGACGTCGACGACGGCGAGGTCGGTGTTGCCGAGTTCCAGCAGTTGCTGAAAGAAAAGATGGAGCTGTTGGACATGGACGAGAAGTTCGCCCAGCGCTACCTCAACGCCGGTTTCTCCGGCGGCGAGAAGAAACAGAACGAGGTGTTGCAGGCGGCGATCCTCGAGCCCTCGGTCGCGGTGCTCGACGAGATCGACTCCGGACTCGACATCGACCGGCTGCAGGACGTCTCCGAGGGGATCAACGCCCTCCGCGACGAGCAGGGCACCGGCGTTCTCCAGATCACCCACTACCAGCGTATTCTCGACTACGTCGAACCGGACCACGTTCACGTCATGATCGACGGCGAGATCGCGAAAAGTGGCGGTGCGGAACTGGCCGAGAAGCTCGAGGACGAGGGGTACGACTGGGTTCGCGAGCAGGTCTACGAAGCGGCGTAACGTGAATAGTTTACGCACAAGCATATAAGCAAACAGGATTAACAATACACACATGAGCTCGAACGAGGATCTCAAAGACACCAACACCGAAGCACGATTCGAATTCAAGAAAAAGGAACGCTCTTCCTTCCAAGCCGAGAAGGGACTCACCGAGGAGACGATCCGCGTTATCTCGGAGGACAAGGGCGAACCGGAGTGGATGCTAAAACGGCGTCTCCGCGCGCTGGAACACTTCCAGGAGATGCCGATGCCGACGGACTGGCCCGGTCAACCCGACCTGAGCGAGGTCGACGTCGACCAGATCATCCCGTATATCCGACCGGACGTCGAGACACGCGAGAGCGTCGACGACTGGACGGATCTGCCCGACGACATCAAGGACACCTTCGACAAACTGGGCATCCCCGAGGCCGAAAAGAACGCACTCTCGGGCGTCGGCGCACAGTACGAGTCCGAGGTCGTCTACCAGAACATGCAGGAACAGTGGGAGGAGAAGGGCGTCATCTTCTGCAACATGGACGAGGCCGTCCAAGAGCACGAAGAACTCGTCCGCGAACACTTCATGACGAAGTGTGTCCCCCCGAGTGACAACAAGTTCGCGGCGCTTCACGGTGCGATCTGGTCCGGCGGGTCGTTCGTTTACGTCCCCGAGGACACCACCGTCGAGATGCCCGTGCAGGCCTACTTCCGAATGAACTCCGAGGGGATGGGTCAGTTCGAACACACGCTCATCATCGCCGAGGAGAACTCGGAGGTCCATTACATCGAAGGCTGTTCGGCCCCGAAGTACTCCGCGTTCAACCTCCACTCCGGCGGCGTCGAGGTGTTCGTCGGTGAGGACGCACACGTCCAGTACTCCACGGTGCAGAACTGGTCGAAAAACACCTACAACCTGAACACGAAGCGCGCGCTCGTCGAGGGCGACGGCCGCATGGAGTGGATTTCGGGGTCGATGGGGTCGAAGGCGACGATGCTGTACCCCTCGACGGTGCTCAAGGGTCGCGGTGCCTCCGACAACCACATCACCATCGCCTTTGCGGGCGAGGGACAGAACATCGACACCGGCGCGAAGGTGTACCACAACGCGCCGGAAACGAAATCGACAATCGAATCGAAGTCGATCAGCAAGGACGGCGGCCGGACCAACTACCGGGGCCTCGTCCACATCGCCGACGGCGCGTCGGACTCCTCGACCGCCGTCGAGTGTGACGCGCTGATGTTCGACAACGAGTCCACGTCGGACACCATGCCGTACATGGAGATCAACGAGTCGAAGGTCGACGTGGCCCACGAGGCGACCGTCGGAAAGATCGGCGACGAGGACATCTTCTACCTGCAGAGCCGCGGCCTCGACGACGATGACGCAAAGCAGATGATCGTCTCGGGTTTCATCGAGCCGCTCACCGAGGAACTACCCATCGAGTACGCGGTCGAACTCAACCGGCTCGTCGAACTCGAGATGGAGGGGAGCCTCGGATAATCATGAGCACGCAGGTACCAGCGAACCTCTCGGAGGCGACGGTCCACGAGATCGCCGAGAGTCGCGACGAGCCGGACTGGCTCCGCGAGACGCGGCTCAAGGCGCTCAAGGCGATGGACCGTGCCGAGATGCCCGACGTGATCAACACGCCGGGCCGTCGATGGACGGACCTCGACCAGCTCGATTTCGACGAGCTGGCCGATCCGCTCAACCAGTCCGACGACACCGAACGCGTCACCGACGAGGGCGTCACCGTGCTCTCGTTCACCGAGGCGATGGAGGAGTACCCGGATCTCCTCGAGGAGAAGTTCGGCTCCGTTATCGATCCGGAGACGAACTACCTGACCGCCTTGTCGGTCGCGCTGTTCACGACGGGGACGTTCGTCCACGTCCCGGAGAACGTCGACGCCGAGGACGTGACGATCCGGACGGATATGAACTCGCGGTCGCTGTTCAGTCACACGCTCGTCATCACAGAGACCTCATCGTCGGTGACCATCCTTGAACGGGTCGACACCGGCGACGAGACCGTCGAGGGCGGACGCTACTACAGCAACCTCGTTGAGGTCGATGCGGGCGAGAACAGCTACGTCCAGTACGGGTCGCTCCAGACGCTGGATCAGGACACGTACAACGTTACGCTCAAACGTGGCGACGCCGGCGTGTACGCGACGGTCGACTGGATCGAAGGCAATCTCGGCTCTCGACTCACCCGTTCGGACATCGAGACGGAGCTCAACGGCGACAGCTCCGAGAGCCAGATCGTCGGGGCCTTCTTCGCCCACGAGGACCAGCACTTCGACGTGAACGCGCGGGTGTGGCACAACGCCGAACACACGACGGCTGATCTGGTCACCCGAGGCGTACTCGACGACACGGCGCGCTCGGTGTACGAGGGCGTCCAGGACGTCGGCCGTGACGCGTGGGACACCAACTCCTACCAGCGCGAGAACACGCTGATGCTGAGCGACGACAGCGAGGCCGACGCCTCGCCGAAGCTCATTATCAACAACCACGACACCGAGGCGTCTCACTCGGCGACGGTCGGCCAGGTCGACCAGGAGGATCTGCTGTACCTGACCTCCCGATCGATCTCAGAACGCGACGCCCGGAACATGCTCGTCGAGGGCTTCTTCGTCCCCGTCTTCGAGGAGATTGCGGTCGACGAACTCCGAGAGGACCTCCAGTCTCAGGTTAAGACCCGCCTCCGCGAGTGAACACGCCGGCCCGACGATCGGATCGCTCACCGACCCGGGGAACAGTTTAAGTTCCCCTCGCACCGAACACGTCGTATGATCGAGGATAGACGCGTCGTGCGGAGGTGGCACATACCGCTATGAGCGTCAGCCACCGGGTCGGCTCCGACCACCAACTCGCGCGCCTGCTCCAGATCGGCATCGTTCTGGAGGAGGTGGTCGAGGCTCGCGCACACCATCACCAGTCGCTCGATGCGGAGGCGGAGACAACGGCGCTCGATCCGGATATTAGATCCCTACTCGCCGGCGCCGCCGAGGAATCGGCTATCCACCGCGAGCGCTTGGAGGAGTTGATCGCCGACCTCGACGCCGAGAGTGTCCCGTTCGAGGATATCGAACGGCTCGTTGAGGCACAGTACGGCCAGACCAAACCCGACGATTTCGACGGTGTCCTCTACGATCAACTCTGCAACGAGGAGACGGCGTACAAGTTCTACGACGACCTTGTGGACGCCATCGAAGCCAGCGACGCCCGGTTCTCCGTCGACCGCGACCGAGTCCTCGACACCCTGCGGTCCATCCGCGAGGAGGAGGCTGAGGGGGTCGAAGAGGTGACCAACATTATGAAGGAACGCGACTAGCAATGAACACGGCAGACCAGTACCTCAAAGCGATCTACCTGATCCAAGAGATGGAAGACGGTCCTGCGGCGACCGGGACGCTCGCCGATATGCTGGACGTGAGTCCGGCGAGCGCGAACGAGATGATCGGCAAACTCGAAGCCCGCGAACTCGCCGACCACGAGAAATATAACGGTGTCCGCCTCACCGACGAGGGGATCGCCCGCGCCCGCGACGCAATCCAGACGTACTGCATTATCGAGCGGTTCCTCGCGAACGTTCTTGACGTGGAGGAGTTCCGAGCCGAGGCCCGCGACCTCGAAGCTGTTATCGACGACACGGTGGCCGAGCGTCTGGACACGATCGTCGACCGCAACCCCAACTGCCCGGACTGTTTCGACGCCGAAACCGACGCCTGTCGGGAACTCGGTATCGAGTGCGAACGTCCGGCGGACTGATCCCGAACGGCCGGATTTATGACCCGTGCCCGTTAAACGAGAAACGACGTTTGAGCAGTCCCGTGGTGTAGTGGCCAATCATCTGGGCCTTTGGAGCCCAGGACGGCGGTTCGAATCCGCCCGGGACTACTCACGAATCTCGTATAGTCCCACCTGATACGGCCCGCCAACGGCTTGCCCGCGCCCTGTCAGCGACGCGCTGTCTACAACTCCGACGGGCACACCACCCCTCCACCTCCTGAGGTGTGTGGTGTGACGGTCCACGCCGAGACCGCGCTCCGCGAGTTCACCGGGAACCGCCTACGTATCGACCGTCCGGGGTTTTCGCCGCCGACCGGCGTGTGAGGCTTCATGATCGTGTCGCCGCCGTCAGCCCGACTCAAGAACACATCGTGGACCGCGCCGGTCACGCTCTGTATGTGTTCGAGCGAGAGCGCCGTCATGCCCTTGAGACACGTTTCACCGGAGTGTCTGCCCCGTAGCTCCCGTCCGAGTCAAACGCCGTGTTCGGGACGGGCACGGCTATCGTCGTCGGATCCCGTGATCAATCCCCGTGGTTATGCTTCGCGCCGCCGAAGACACACGCGATGGATCGCCACCTTCAGGAGACGGCCGTAAGCGGCGTCTTCGCCTCGCTTGCCGGCGTGGTGTTGTGGCCGCCGGGCGGCGTTTACTGGACGCCCGTAGCCACCGCCGTCGGTGAGACGATCACCCTTATCATCGTCGCCACCGCGGCTTTCGGTCTCGGCGCGATTTTCGCGTGGCTGACCGGCGTTTCTTCGGCACGGTTCGCCGCCGGGGATTTCGCTGCCTACACCGTCGGCATGGTGGCTATTGAGGTCGCCATCGCCCCCGACAGCCCCGTCCACCTCGCCTGGTACGCCGGCCTCGCGGCCTGTCTCGCCGTCGGTGCCGGCGTCGGCACCGTCCTGTCATCCCGACAGTGGTGACCTGGCTCCGCGTGGTCCGTTCGACGGTTCGTGGGACTCGTCCACCCGTCTATACGACCGCCTCGCACGTGCGACCGTCCGATGCCACCTGAGGCCTTCGATAACGACGTGGAGGTTCGGGATCGGACGGTTCTGTCCGTCGTTGACGACGCACTCGCCCGCTTCTCTGAGGCGCACCGGGCTACCGCCCCCGACGCTCCCGCAGCCAACGGCCCTGATGACCCGTCGGCACAAGAGTGGTACCCACGACAGGCATGGCCCGACACCTTCGAGATGATCGCCGCCGTGCTTGAACCGCACGTCCTGAGCCGGCTCGGCGAGCGGATCCCCGATGTCGCGGAGTGGCTCCCATCCCCCTCGACCGTCGAGGGGGTCTCGGATCCATCGACGACGCATACCGGCGTAATCACCGTGGCGGCGACATCGGACAGTACGGGGTCGAGTCGACCGGTGACCGCACGGCTGCGGTGACCTGTCTAACCCCACCTCCTGTGAACTTGACCGGGGCTTGGTTCGTGCCGCTGCCCGGCGATACGCCGCGGTCGAATCGCTCGTCTTCGTCGAGGAGCGCGGCGATCGGTGCCGGCGAGACGGGGACGCGTCTGTGTCTACACCGTCTCCCGGTGACTACCCCCCGTTCTCGCACGTCTCGATGGCCTCGCAGTTCCGCGGCCGAGTGCCGAGTCGTCAGATCGAGTAGCATCTCGATGTCGTCGTAGATCAGGGGGCGTAGATCAGGGGGAGTTGTTGGATTCGGTCGTACTCGACCGCGTCCGGGTCGACACCCGCCGCATCCGGTCGTGACAGCGTGCGGTCGAGGGTGGGTCGTGTCGTCGCCATCTCGCGGGCAACGTACTGTCGGAACACGTTCTGGGCGACGTACCAGAGATCGGTCGCGGCCTCGCACTCAACCCGCCGTTCTATCACGTCCGCATCGACGGAGCGTAACTGTTGAACCGTTTGGTCCGCTCGTTCGGATTGGGTTGAACAAGCGAAACGGACCACCCGCCTTTGGCTCTCCCTCTGACGCTCCGACAGTCCGCGCACACCTCTTGTGTGCCGACCCGCTTCGCCGCCCTCGATGAACGGTGCTACGTCGACGTCACACATCCCGCACCCGGCCCCATGGTGAATGGTGAACGCTTAGCCGACCGGTCGGTGAGCGACGAGGCCGTCGTTGGCGCTCCGGTCGCCCTCATCCACCCGGTTCGGGCACTCACGGCTCTCGTTGCACGTATCTCCGTAGCCACCGGCCATCCCTCGCTTGGCGGCCGGCCTTGTCGTAACGCATAATAGTCGAACCCTCTTTTTTTCGGCAATGAGTGATACACGAACGCATCGGAGGTGGAAGCGTGGGGATTGAGATCAAGGAGTCCGCCGTTTCGGACGAGGCGTTTGAGGAGATGAAGGGGTTCGTCTCGGACTACCTCGCGGCCAGCGCTGAGGCCGAGGAGGACGGCGGCCGGATGCGATGGTACCCGTGGCACAGCGCCGAGTACCGCTTCAACCACACGCTGAACGTGGTCGACTTGGCGACCGAAATCGCCGAACAAGAGGGTGCCGACGTCGATGCCGTCCGAGTGGCGGCGTTGTTTCACGACATCGCGAAACTCGAGGCCACACAGGAACGACATGCCGACGAGGGCGCACGCGTTGCCCGCGAGTATCTCGATACGCGCGGAAACTACCCAAAATCGTTTGTCGACCAAATCGCTCAGTCCGTCCGCGACCACTCGTACCAAGGTCCCCTCGACGACGTGTCGATGGAGACACAGTGTCTCATCGAGGCTGATGTTCTCGACAAGGTTGGCGCAAACGGTGCGGTGTTGATGCTTCTCCGGATGGGCTACGAGTCCCGGACGCACATGGACGCAAACGAGATGATCGAGCGTGTCGTGGAACGCGGCCACGACGCCGCCGACCGCGTCCAGAGCGACGCGGCCGAGGGTATCGCTCACCAGCGGCTGAAGCGAATCGTCTGGTTCCGCGAGTGGCTCGAAGAGGAAGTGCCGGGTATGGACCCGGTGTGAGCGTCGGGCGTCCCGACCGCTGCTAGTCGTCGCCGGTCTGTGCCGTCCCGGCTCCGGTTTCGTTCCGGCCGGCCGCCGACGCCGGCCGCGGCAGTTCGTCGCGAACGTCCTCGAGACTCTCCTCCGCGATGACCTCCGCGTACGCGTCGGGCATCACCTTCGTGAAGTTCCGTACCTCGGCGCCCCAGTCCGAGAGCAGCGCCGCCGCGCGGTCGCTGCCGGTGTAGTCGGCGTGGTTCTCGATCAGTCGACGGACCATCGCCTCGTCGGATTCCTCGAGTTCGTCCTCGACGGTGACCATCCCGGTGTTGACACGTCCCTTGAACTCGTCGTTGGGGTCGTAGACGTAGGCGATACCGCCGGACATGCCCGCCGCGAAGTTTCGACCCGTTTCGCCGAGAACGGCCACGACGCCGCCGGTCATGTACTCACAGCCGTGGTCGCCGACGCCCTCGACGACCGCTTTCACACCGCTGTTGCGGACCGCAAAGCGCTCGCCCGCCAATCCGTTGACGTACAGTTCGCCTTGTGTCGCGCCGTACAGACAGACGTTGCCGACGAGGATGTTGTCCTCGGGTTCGTAAGCGGCCGTCTCCGGTGTCCGGACGATCACCTTGCCGCCCGACAGCCCCTTTCCAACGTAGTCGTTGGCCGCGCCGACGAGCTCCATCGTCACGCCGTCGGCGAGAAAGGCCCCGAAGCTCTGCCCCGCAACACCGTCAAAGGTACACGAGATGGTGTCCTCCGGCAGGCCGCTCTCGCCGTACCGCTGTGAGATTCGATTCGACAGCATCGCGCCCACCGCGCGGTCGCCATTCGAGATGTCGCGGTGTAGATAGACGGGTTCGCCCTCCTCGATTGCGTCCGTTGCCGCCCCGATCAGATCCCGGTCGATGTGAGTCTCGATATCCGCGTGTTGCTGTTCGCGGACCTTGTGACGCTCGCCCTCCTCCGGATCGGCGATGATGGCCGACAGGTCGAGGTGTTTGGCCCGGTGGTGGTCCGTCTCGGCCTGTTCGAGGAGGTCGGGTCGACCGATCATCTCCGCAAGGCTCCGGAAGCCAAGATCTGCCATGATCTCGCGGAGTTCCTCGGCGATGAAGACCATGTAGTTGATGACGTGATCCGGCTGTCCCGAGAACCGCTCACGGAGGTCCTCGTCCTGCGTGGCGACACCGGTCGGACAGTTGTTGGTGTGACAGATCCGCGCCATCACACAGCCCGAGGAGATGAGGCTGGCCGTCCCGAAGACGTACTCCTCGGCACCCAGCAGCGCCGCCACGGCGGCGTCGCGTCCGGTCATCATGCCGCCGTCGGCAGAGACACGGATGCGGTCACGAAGCCCCGTCGCACGGAGCATCTGCGTCGTTTCGGCGAGTCCGAGTTCCCACGGCAGCCCGGCGTTTTTGATCGACGTCTTCGGCGACGCTCCCGTCCCACCCGAGTGTCCCGAGATGTGAACCACGTCGGCGTTGGCCTTTGCAACGCCCGCGGCGATGGTCCCGATTCCAGCCTCGGCGACGAGTTTCACGTTGACATCGGCCTCGGGGTTGGCCGTCTTCAGGTCGTGGATCAGCTGTTTGAGATCCTCGATGGAGTAGATGTCGTGCAGCGGTGGTGGCGAGATGAGGCCGACACCCGGCGTCGAATAACGGACGTGGGCGATCATCTCGTTGACCTTTTTGCCCGGCAGGTGACCGCCCTCACCCGGCTTCGAACCTTGAGCCATCTTGATCTGGATCACGTCGGCCGAGGAGAGGTAGTTGGATGTCACGCCGAACCGGCCGGAGGCGACCTGCTTGATGTTGCACTCCTTCTCGGTCCCGAACCGTTCGGGCGGTTCGCCGCCCTCACCGCTTCCCGACTTCCCGCCGATGCGGTTCATCGCGATGGAGTTGGTCTCGTGGACCTCCGGCGACAGGCTCCCGAGAGACATCGACGCCGTGGCGAATCGCTTGACGATCTCGTGGACCGGCTGGACCTCGTCGAGTGGGATCGACTCGCGGTCACTGTTGAACTCCAACAGCCCCCGGAGGGATTGGAGGTTCTTTTGTTGATCGTTGACGACCTCCGCGTACTCCTTGTATTTCTCGTAGCTGCCGGAGCGGACGGCCTGTTGGAGCGTGCCGACCGTCTTCGGGTTCCACTTGTGGTGGATACCGTCCGAGCGGTGTTCGTACTCGCCTTGGCGTTCGAGGTCCGGATCGTCACCGTAGGCGACCGCGTGCCGTGTGAGCAGATCCTCCTCGATCTGTTCGATCCCGATCCCCTCCGTACGGATCTCCGTCCCTTCGAAGTACTCGCGGACGAACTCCGAGGAGAGCCCGACCGCCTCGAAGATCTGTGCGCCCTGGTAGCTCTCGACGGTCGAGATACCCATCTTCGCCATCGTCTTCAGAAGCCCGTCTTCGAGGGCCTTCGTGTAGCGAGCGATGGCCTCCTCCTCGTCGGCCCCGTCGGGACCGGCGACGATGTCGCAGATACTCTGGTAGGCGAGGTAGGGGTTGACCGCGTCGGCTCCGTAGCCGACGAGCGTGGCGAGGTGGTGAACCTCGCGGGGGTCGCCGGACTCGATCACCAACCCGGCGCGGTTGCGCAGCCCGTTCCGGACCAGCGCGTGGTGAACGCCGCCGGTCGCGAGCAGACTCGGGATCGGGATCCGATCCGGGCCGGTGTTCCGGTCCGAGAGAACGACGATATCCGCGCCGTTCTCGATGGCTTCGCGGGCATCGCGGCGCAACCGTTCGACCGCCTCCTGCAGATCGGTCCCTTCCTCGTAGGTCATGTCGACGACAGCCGACTCGAACTCGCCGTCGTACGCCTTGATGTCGGCCGTCTGGGCGTCGGTCAGGACCGGCGAGTCGACGACGAGTTGGCGAGCGTGTTCCGGCGACTCGTCCAGCAGGTTGCGCTGGGGGCCAAGCCGCGACTCCAGACTCGTCACGAGTTCCTCACGGATGTAATCGATCGGCGGGTTCGACACCTGTGCGAACAGCTGCTTGAAGTATGTAAACAACGGACGGTTGAAATCGGACAGCACCGACAACGGCGTGTCGTCGCCCATCGAGCCGACCGGATCCTTGCCGTCCTCTGCCATCGGCTCGACGAGGTGGTCGAGTTGGTCGTGCGTGTACCCGAAAGCCGCCTGCTCGGCGCGGAGCGTCTCGACCCGGCCGTGGGGTTCGTAGTCCCCGCTCGCTTCCTCGTTGAGGTTGCGCTGCTCCTGTTCGATCCACTCGCCGTACTTCTCGTCGGTGAGACTGTCGAACACCTCCTCGTCGGGGATGATCCGCCCCTCCTCGGGGTCCGCGACGAGCAGTTGGCCCGGCTGGAGCCGATGCCGTTCCGTGATATCCGCGGGGTCGGTATCGAGCGCGCCGGCCTCGCTGGCCATCACCAGCCGGTTGTTCTCCGTCACGTCGTACCGACAGGGCCGAAGCCCGTTGCGGTCGAGGGCGGCGGCGACCCGGTCGCCGTCCGTCCCCACGACCAGCGCCGGTCCGTCCCACGGTTCGACGAGGCTTGCGTGGTAGTCGTAGAACTCCTTGCGATCCTCGCTCATCTCGTCGTCCTTGCGGAACGCCTCGGGGATGAGCATCCGGAGGGCGTGTGGGAGGTCACGGCCTCCTTGGACGAGGAGTTCGAGTGCGTTGTCGACGGAGGCGGTGTCGCTCTGGTTGGGGTCGTTGATGATCGGTTTCAGCGTGTCGATATCGTCACCGAAAGCCGGGTGTTCGAGGTCCGTCTCGCGGGCCCGCATCCAGTTGATGTTGCCGCGGATGGTGTTGAACTCGCCGTTGTGGATGATGTTGCGATACGGGTGAGCGAGGTGCCACGCCCCGAGCGTGTTCGTCGAGAACCGCGCGTGGACGAGTGCGAGCGTCGATTTGACACGTTCGTCCACGAGGTCGGGATAGTACGTGGGGAGTTGGGTCGCTTTCAACAGGCCCTTATAAACCAGCGTCTCCCGATCGAGCGAACAAATGTAGAACCGATCGGCCCCGGCCGAGTCGAGTTCCTCGATCGCGTTCTCGACGGCCCGGCGCGCGACGTAGAGCGCGCGGTCGAACGCCTCGGCGTCCATCTCCGCTGCCGGCCGGACGAACGGCTGGTAGACATCGGGTTCGGAATCGCGGGCGGTCTGGCCCAGTTCCGAGTTGTCCGTCGGGACGTCCCGCCAGTGGAACACCTCCATCCCATGCTCCGAGAGTGTTCGTTCGAAGATGGTCATAAGTCCCTGCCGGGCCGCGCCGTCCTGTGGCATGAATACGGAGCCGACGGCGTACGTCTCGGGGAGACCGCCGACGACGCTTTCGAGGAACTCGTCCGGACGCTGAATCATGATCCCCGCGCCGTCGCCGGTGGCCTCCTCGGCCCCTGTTGTCCCCCGATGTTCGAGGTTGATCAGAAGATCGATACCGTCGGCGACGGTCTCATGCGAGTCGCCGCCATCGAGGTCGAGAACGACACCTACACCACAGTTCGACCGGTCGTCGGTAGGATCCGCCAGCCCCCGCTGATCGGCGTGGGCGTCTCTCCGCGGCTTGGTCATACTTGTTCTATCAGGTACCCCCTTATCAGCCTGTTCCTGTTATCGTAACAGTTCGCTAGTCACATGCAAGGCAATACGTATCATATTAAGACTACCCACCCGGCTGCCCGGCCGGTCCGGTCGGTTAGTACGACCGCGCGAAGTAGGCCGTCTCGGCGGCGGCGTCGTCACAGAGGGCACAGGTTTCACCCTCGTGAATCGTCTTTTCCGAGTCCTCGAAGGGGACCATGACGATCTCGGCGGCCATCTGGTCTTTTACCTTTGTTTCGCAGTCTTCGTCGCCACACCACGGGGTCTTCACGTACCCGCCGTGTTGCCCGAGGGTGCCCAACACGTCCGCCCGATCCGACGCCTCGCGGACGTTTTCTTCGAGGTTCTCCTCGGCGGCGGCGTACAGTTTGGCATACACCTCGTCGAAACTCTCCTCGACGGCGCCGACGATGCCTTCGCGGTCGGCTTCGACCGACTCGCCGTCCGGCCGGTGGACGAGCGTCGCCGCCGACTCCTCGACCTCGTTCGGCCCGACCTCGATCCGGACGGGGACGCCTTTCAACTCCCACTCGTTGAACTTGAACCCCGGATTGTGTTCGTCGCGGTCGTCGAGTTCGACACGAACACCCGCTCCGCGCAGGTCGTCGGCGATGCCCTCGGCGTAGTCGAGAACGTCCGCCTTGGTGTCGGCCTGCCAGATGGGGACGACAACGACCTGTTCGGGGGCCATCGTCGGCGGGAGGACGAGTCCCTGGTCGTCGCTGTGAGTCATGATGAGTGCGCCGAGCGCCCGCCACGACACGCCCCACGAGGTGGTGTAGGCCACCCGTTCGTTCTCCTCCTCGTCGGTGAAGGTGATGTCGAACGCCTCGGCGAAACTCCGCCCGAGGTGGTGGCTGGTCGCCCCTTGGACCGACTTTCCGTCGGGCATCAGCGCTTCCACCGTCGTCGTGGTGTCCGCGCCGGGGAACTTGTCGTGTTCCGGCTTCTTTCCGCGGAGCACCGGCATCGCGAGCACGTCCTCGTACAGGTTCTCGTACTGGCCAAGGCGGGTCATCGTCTCCGCCCAGGCGTCCTCGTCGCTCGCGTGTGCTGTGTGGCCCTCCTGCCACAGGAACTCCTTGGTTCGGAAGAACGGCTTTGTCTCCGTCGCCTCCCATCGGATCACGCTACACCACTGGTTGATCCGCATCGGCAGGTCGCGGTGACTGCGGATCCACCGGCTCAGATACGGGGCGATGATGCTCTCGCTGGTCGGCCGGACCGCGAGTCGTTCGTCCAGTTCGTCGTACCCACCCTGTGTGACCCACGCCACCTCGGGGTCGAACCCCTCGACCACGTCTTTCTCGCGTTCGAGGTACGATTCGGGGATGAGCATCGGGAAGTACGCGTTCCGAACACCGGTCGATTTGAACCGGTCGTTGAGTTCGTTCTGGATCGTCTCCCAGAGTCCGTAGCCGCGGGGGCGTGTGATAATGAACCCGCTCATCCCCTCCGGGGCGTAGTTCGCCAGTTTCGCCTTCCGGACGACCTCGGCGTACCATTCGCCCGTGCTGTGTTCTTTCGACTCGGTGATCCCGAGTTCCTGATCGTCGGTCATTACCCGAAGGTACGCGAGACACGGCTTAAAACGTGCGAAGCGCCTACGCCTCGTTTTTACACACCTCCGCGTGTCCGTCGGCCAACCGTGTCGGCTCCGGGAGTTTGTAGCCGTCACACAGGCGTTCGATCAGGTCGACCGCCGTCTCCGCGCCGACCCGGTGGCCCGGACTCACGTACAGTGGGTTGATAATCGGGGTCGAGTCGTACTGCCGGGACTGGTAGGCGTAGCCGAGAACGGTCCCCGCCGGGGCGTCAACGGCCTCGTCGGCGCGAACCGGCGCGCGCCACCCTTCGGGGTTTCCGTCGGTTTCGCCGTCGACCCGGCCACACAGGAGGCGCTTGGCGACCCCGACGCTCGGCACGTCGAGGACGACGCCGAGATGGGTCGCGAGGCCGGCCTGTCGGTAGTGGATCCGGCCGCTCCCGTCGAAGACAACGATGTCGGGCGTCGACTCCAGTTGTGCAACCGCCGCGAGAATCGGTCCGCCCTCCCGGAAAGAAAGGAATCCGGGGATGTACGGGACCGACAGGTCGGTCACGGCGTGTGCACGTTCGACCACTGTGCCCCCACGCAGGCAGACGACCGCGCTGACCGCCCGGTCGTCGAGAACGGCCTGATCCACGCCGGCGACGAGAGGGCGGTCGTCGTCGCACGCCGCCTCGGCGGAGACCGAGACTGTCGCAGGGTCGACACCGATGTCGTCGTCGAAACGAGCCGTCTCCGCCACCTCCCCTTGGAGTGTCATCATCTCGGCCTTCGAGTCCGATGGATCGGGGACGAAATCGGGGCGGGCGGGCCGCATAGAATCACCGTCGCCCGGGACCGCCGGGACCGCCGGGGCCACCCGGTCCACCGGGCCCACCCGGTCCGCGGCCGCCCCCGACGGAGAGTCGGTCGGGCACCTGCCGCTTGCCCTCGACCCGCCTGCCGTAGGCGAGGCCGATCACGAGACCGATCAGGTGTGCGAGGTGGGCGACGTTACCTTGTCCCACCGACGCCGCCGACTGCGGCGAGAGGAAAAACAACACCGAGATGAGCGAGAACCCGGCCGTGAACAGCCACAACGGCACCGGAATGATGAAGTAGAGGTAGATCCGCAGGCTGGGGTTGAGCACCGTCAGAACGCCCAGAACGGCAAAGATGGCACCGCTGGCACCGACGACGCTCACGACACCCGAGGGGCCGAGGCTCCCGACGGCGATACTGGCCCCGACAAACCCCAATCCGGCCAGTGCGCCGGTCGCCACGAAGAGGGCGGCAAAGCGTCTGGACCCGACGTGGCGTTCGACCAGCGGGCCGAAAAAGTACAGCACGATGCTGTTGCCGGCGATGTGGTAGAGACCGCCGTGTGCGAACACCGAGGTGACCCACGTCCAAACAAAGAACAGGCGATCCGACCGGAGAACGAACAACGACGCCATGACCTCCCGGCCAAAAACGGGGCCGACCAGCAACTGCAACGCGAACGTGATCCACATGAGTCCCAGAAACAGGTACGCCACGTTGCCACGGACGTAGGCGAGAAGGCCACCCGTGCCGGTCACCCGGTCGAGACCCGGCACCGACGAGCGCAGGCCGTCGCTTCCGCCCTCGTTGCGGACACTGTCGTCGAAGCCGCTGTCGAACACCCCATCGGGATCGTTCCACTCGTTCAGCCCGGGACAGTCGTGCTTCTCCGGGAGGCGGTGTTCGGGACAGAACGTCTCGCCACAACGTCGACACTGGTACGGCAGGTCCTCGTGACTGCCGCACTCATCGCACCGAGCCATTGGTGACTGTTAATGGCGGCCCGAGTAAAAAGGGGTCGTTCGCCCCGCGAACTCGACGCCGATCAGGCGAACGTCTCGTCGTAGAGGTCGATGGCGTGTTCGATGGCGTCTTTGGCGGCCGCCTTGTTCTCCCAGCCCAGCGTCTCGACCTCCTTGCCTTCCTCTAGGTTCTTGTACGTCGAGAAGAACTCGTCGATCTCGTCGAGGGTCTGTTGGGGAATGTCGTCGAGGTCGTCGAGATGGTCGAACCGCGGATCTTCGGTCGGGACGGCAATGACCTTGTCGTCCTGTTCGCCGTCGTCGTCCATCCTCATCATCGCGATGGGTCGTGCCTCGACGATACAACCGGGGAACGTCGCGTCCTCGACGAGAACGAGAACGTCAAAGGGGTCCTCGTCGTCGTAGTACGTCTGCGGAATAAAGCCGTAGTCGCTCGGATAGTGGACGTTGCTGTGCAGAACACGGTCGAGGACGACGCCGGGAACGTCTTTATCGTACTCGTACTTGTTGCGCTCGCCTTTGAGACACTCGACGACGGCGGTGATCGTCTCCGGCGGATTCGGACCGGGGTCAAGGTCTTCCCACAGATCAACCATGCCGATATGTCGGCAGAACCGCCAAATAGTCCTTTCGGGACGGACCACACCAACACGAATGAAAAGGTACATGAACTACCGTCACTAAATTCACGTGATTGACGACGGCGGTCAAGACGGAGCCTACTCAGTTCGTATTCCTCCGGCCACCGACGGGCGGTCGCCGTCACGGAGGGACGGACAGAAACGTGTTTGACCACTGACTTGTCTTGTATTGGTAACGCCGGATTCTGGCGCTACAAGCCCCAATTCTCACAATCAAGAATAATTGAGAGGTGTTAAATATCTCCGTGACATTTCAATATGTATGTCAGAGACACAAGCAGTGGACAGCGGTACCGGTGTCGTCCGCGACCTCACCGCGTTTCAGCACAACATCCTCGTCATCCTTTCTGAGGAACCGATGTATGGGTTGGCGATCAAACGCCAACTCGAGGAGTACTACGGCACAGAGGTGAATCACGGCCGTCTCTACCCCAATCTGGATAACCTCGTCGAGATGGGTCTGGTTGAGAAGAGTGAACTCGACAAGCGAACGAACCAGTACGAACTAACCGAGGCGGGCGACAACGCGGTGCTCGGCCGCCTCGAGTGGGTTCTCTCGAAGTTCGTCACCGACGACGGCCGGGCCGACTCGGTTCGCGACCTCGTCGACGCACAGCACTAACGCTCCGGCAGTTCCGTTTCCGTCGCTTCGAAGACGTACTCCAGCGACCGCTCCACGACCGCACGCTGGTCGTCGCTGGGCCACGCGTTCCGCGGATAGTACTCGGTCAGGAACTCGCGTAGCTCCGCCGCCGTCGCCGTTTCGACCCGTCGGGCGTAGTGATTCCCCATAAAGTCGGCGAACGCCCGGGCGTTCGCCGCGTGGACCTCGCCGACCCGGTCGCGAACCTCGTCGACGATGGCCGCGTTGTGTGCCTCGACCGCCGCCCACTCCTCCGGATCACCGCTCCCCGACAAGGATATTTCGACCGCGCGGCCGGTGTCCTCGATGTTGTCCACCCGCGCCGTGTCGCCGTCGAGCCACTCCGAAGGGTGGAGTACGAGCGTGTCGTCGTCCGTGCGGACCCGGGCGGTGAACCCGTGGTCGGCCAACCGCCGGTCCCGGTCGCGTTCGTACGCGGCCGCTTCGGCGTCGTCGGCCGCCCGCCGGGCCAGACGGGTGAGCCGTTCAACTTCCTCCCGAACCTCACGTGGCAGTTCAGCCATCGTCGAGTGCCTCGTTGGCCAGTCCGTCGGCGCGGTCGTTTATCTCCCGCGGGACGTGTTCCAACGACCAGCGGTCGAACGTGTCGAGCAGTTCCCGGGCGCGAACCCGCCGCTCGCGGAGTTCCGGATCGTTCGTGTTCCACTCGCCGCGGACCTGCTTGACGATCAGTTCCGAGTCACCGCGCACGTCGACCATCTCGAAACCGTGGTCCCGTGCGACCTCCAGTGCACGCACCAGCGCCTCGTACTCCGCGCGGTTGTTCGTCGTCTCGCCGATGGTGCCGCTCCCCTCGTCGACGATGCCGTCCCCGGAGACGATCACCCAGCCAACGGCGGCGGGTCCGGGGTTGCCACGGCTCGCCCCGTCGAAGTAGACGTGTGCGCGACCGCTCGAATCGGCCAGCGGCGCGGTCAGATCGGCCGGTCTGGCTCCCTGTACGACGACGGTGTCGTCGTAGGCGACCGCGACCGCGTCGCCACGCTCCGCACGCCAGCGCTCGTGGTCCGTGTGTCCCGGCTCGACGGTGACGCCGGCCTCCTCCAGCCGGTGTCTCGCCGCTTCGGGATCGCAATCGATAGTCGGCATCAACGGCATTTGACGGGACCGGCTCAAAAGGCGGTCGTTCCGAGGCGGCTACTGTGTCGGCGGCTCCGCGTCGGCGTCCACGTCGATCCGGTCGTGGATCGGCCCCTCCCGTGTCTTGAGGTGGCGTGGCGTCCGCTCGTTCGAGACGGCGAGTGCCTCCGCGACGATGCTGTGGGCGATCTGGTACGGCGACCCGCCGCCGAGGTCGAGTCCGACCGGCGTGTACAGCGCCGACAGCTCGGCGTCGGTAAACGTCCGCCCCTCCTCCGCGAACGCCTCCTGCATCTCCTCGAACCGCTCCCGCGGCCCCATCAACCCGACGTACGGCACCGACGCGTCGAGCAACGCCTCGACCGTCAGCCGGTCGTCGATAAAGTTGTGTGTCATCACGACCGCGTGGGTGTCGCCGCCGAGATCGAGGTCGTCGGCCACCGACGCCGGTGACGTGGTGAGTGTCCGGTCGGCGGCCGGGAACCGCTCCGCGAGGTCGACCGCGCCGCGGAACCCGACGACGGTCACCCGGAAATCGTTCGTCGCGGCGAGTTCGGTGACCGGTCCCACATCGTGTCCGGTTCCGAAAACGACGAGTTCCGGTGGCGCCGCCAACCCATCGACGAACAACGTTGTTCCGGCTATCGTGACGACATCCGCCCGCCCGCGCTCGGCGAGTTCGCGTGCCGGCTCGCCGAGGCGCTCCGCCGGCCACTCCGACGCGTCGCCCTCCGGAACGGACACCGATCCACGCCCCGGGTCGTGGTAGGCCCGATCACCCCGGGATAACGACCCGTCGCCGCCGTCAAGCACCGTCACGACGGCCACGTCCCGCCCCGCGGTGAAGGCCTCGACCGCCGGGCGGTACGTTTCGGTCAACGGTTCGAGCAACACCTCGATGACGCCGTTACACCCGACGCCGAGCCCCCACACCTCGCCCTCGCTCTCGTCGTCACCCTCCATCAGGTCGTACGTGACGAGTCGTGGCTCGCCGGCGTTTCTGACCTCGTCGGCGACACGGACGAGTTCGTCCTCGAGACAGCCGGCGGTGATGCTGCCGACGCCCGACCCACCCGCGTCGAGGAGCATCTTCGCTCCCGGTCGCCGGTAGGCGTTGCCCTCGATGTTCACGACCGTCGCGAGGACATCGGTCCCGTCGGCGTCGAGTCGGTCTCCAATACGCTGTACGACCTCGGTCTCCGGAACACTCCAGTTACTCCCTGTCATGGTTTTCTCCACCTCGTTTGCTTCTGCCGGCTCCGCCGACCCGCACACCACGTGCCCGGTCGGTCGCGACGTACACCTTCCGCACGCCCGCGTCGTGGAGGGTCGTTCCACACGCCCCCGCCTCGACCGCCGCCCGTACCTGTCGGGGCTCGGTGACAGACGCCCCGGCAACAACGTCTGCGCCCGCGTCGAACAGTGGCTCCGGAAGAAAGGAGGCCGTCGCCCCGACGACAACGGCCGTCGCCGCCTCCGGAACCGCGTCGAGATACCGCTCCGCCCCGCCGTACACGAACGCCGATCCGGTAATAAAGACGACCTCAGCCCCGGCCATCGCCGTCGCCGTCGCGTCCGGCGTGACCGTCTCGACCCGAACGCCGGCCGGCGCGGACACCTCACCGACCGGGTCGCGCTCGATGACCGACACCGCCACGTCGTCGAACTTCCGGAAGGCGGGGCGAAACAGCCCGACCGTCGCGATCCGGTCGACCTCGGCGTCGAGCAGTACCATCGGGTCCCCCGTCCGCCACACCACGTGGGGTGCCGACAACGCGTTCGCTGCCGCGAGACCGAGCGCCGTGGCAACCGGGGTCTCGCCTCCGCCCCCGTTCTCGGTCCCCGCGGCCCACGAGAGCAACGTCTCCACGTCCGGGTCGGACCGCTCCGGGGCCGGCCCATCGGGCCGGTGTGCCAGTCCTGCGAGTCGACCCTCCGGCCCGGTCAGTTCGACGAGCACGGCGGCGTCGCCGACGGTGATCGTGTCGACCGTCGCCTCGATTGGTCCGCGGTCCCGCAATCCGCCGACGACGCGGGCCGGAACGGGGCGTGTCACGTCCCACTCCCTCCGGTCGTCGACCCGTGCCGTCGTGGATCGTACTCGTAGCCGACGCGGCCATCGAGTCCGCGCCGCTCGATCTGTCTGGCCGCCTCGTCGATGTCGGCGGGTTCGGCGAAGCCGAACAGGGCGTCCAGATACGGCGCGCTCGTCGCCATCCCGCGGGAACGGGGCTCGAACGACGGCGACACGGCGAGTGGGTTGAGCCAGACCAGCGACCCAGCCCGGCCGGACAGCCACGTGATCCCGTTTTCGAGCACCGAGCGCTCGCCCACGTCGAGACCGTCGCTGACGACGACGACGACCGTCCGACGGTCGACCGCGTGGGGATGCTCGCGCCGCAACGTGGTGAACGCCCTGCCGATCTTGGTACCGCCGCCCCACTCGACCGCCGCATCCCGGAGCGCACCGGACGGGTCACCGTCCGCCCGAGCGAACGCCTCCGTCGCGTCGATCAGGTCGGTATCGAAGAGAAACACCCGCGCGTCGCGGGCGGTTGCCGATAGGCGCTCGGCAAACGCAAGCAGCACACTCCGGTCGACGGTGTCGAGAACGGAGCCACTGACATCGATCAACAGACAACACCGGAGTTCGCTCGCCGTCGGTTCGGTCCGTGGGAGGTCGACCGCCGCGCCCCCGGTTTCCAGACTCGCCCGGAGCGCCCGCCTGGCGTCGATCCGTTCACCCGCCGGCGACGACCGGTGGCGCCGACCCGGGAGCGTCGCCAACGCGGTCACGAACCGATCGATGGCGGCCGACTCCGCGTCGGTCAACCGCGCCGCGTCGACGTCGACTTGTTCGCCCTCGCCGACGGCGCTGTACCGCCGGGCGTCGCCGCTTCCGG
>NZ_JAQCNJ010000005.1 GCF_028275055.1 Haloplanus sp. | reverse complement strand
TCCGACGTCGGCGGTAGCGTGGCCACGACCGACGGTGGCGACGTTCGCATCACCGACTCGACCGTCGCCCGAAGAATCAACGCCGACGGCGCGGTCCCCATGATCAAAAACGCCACCGTGGGCAGGTCGGTCACCGCGAGCGGCGACATCGGAGGCCAAGGGGGCGACGACGGCGTGACAAACGCCGACATCGGCGGCGACGTGACGACCACCGATGGCGGCGACATCCGGATCGAATCGGGGACGACCGTCCAGGGAGACGTCGACGTCGACGGCTCGATTCCGGTGTTGAGAGACGTTGATATCGTCGGTACGGTCAGGACGGACGGCCCGATCGGCGTCGGCGACGACGACGGCACGATCAGAGGCGTCGTTATCTGTGGGAGCGTCGACGCGGGCGGGCGGATCCGAACACTGCGGGACTCACGGGTGAACGGGTCGGTGACCGCCGCGGGTGACATCGGATCGGGCGACGACAACAACGGTAACGGCAACGGCAACGACGACGGTGCGATCAGGAACACGACCGTCGGCGGCGACGTGGCGGCCACCGATGGCGGCGACCTCCGGGTCAGGGACTCGGCTGTCGGCGGCGATGTCGAGGCAGACCGGGACGTCCTCGTCCGTAAGAACTCGACGGTCGAGGGAAGTGTCGAGGCGGCCGGGAATGTGGTCGTGAGAAACTCGACGGTCGAGGGAAGCGTCGAGGCGGCCGGGAATGTGGTCGTGAGAAACTCGACGGTCGAGGGAAGCGTCGAGGCGGGGGGCTCTCTCACGCTGAAAAACGCGACAATCGGGGGCGAACTGCGAATCCCCAGCAACAACGTCAGATGTCGGGGGAACAACGAAATCGGCAGCGACGCCGAGACGTGTTCGGGCTACTTCTCCGATGACGACAACGGCGGTGGCGACGATGACGACAACGGCGGTGGCGACGATGACGACAACGGCGGTGGCGACGATGACGGCGAGGCCGAGGGAGCGTAACGTTCTCGAAACCCTACCGCACACGCCTTTTACTGCTCCCACACGTACGGACACCAATGCTACTGATCCGCGGGACAGGCGGCGACGCCACGCTCACCGGGACGGTGTACGAACGCGGCGAGCGCGCACCGTCGTTCCGGGGCGCGCCCGACGAGGACGCCGCGTACGTCTGGGTCTGCGACGAGTTCTACGAGGTCGAGAGTGGCGGATCCACGACCCGGATCGACGGTGAAGAGATCCAGGTCGCCTTCGAGTCGCCGCTGCCACGCGGGTTCGATACCCGGGAACAGGCCGTCGAGGCGGCAAAGGAACACCTTCGCACTCAGTTCGCCCGGGTCGGTGTCCCCGAGTCGACGGTGACGATCCAGGTCGAGAAGGCAGACCCGATCGACTAAAACTCCTCGTCCCACCGGGTGTCGTCGTACCGACGCACCGACTCCGACTCCAGCCGCTTCTCGAACTCCCGTCTGAGCGCCGCCTTCTCGTCGACGCCGATGCGCGCGAGCGAGTCGGCCCGTTCGACGACCGGCGGCGGTCCCCGCGAGACGGCCACGTCGTGGAGGATCCGTCGGGTGAGTCGACGGCGGGCGTCGGCGTCGTGGGTGAGGCCGGCGGGCGCCTCGATCCGGTAACACAGATCCTCGCGGGGGTCGTAGACGATGAAAAATGTCACCTCGTAGTCGGCCGGATCCCGCCTCCGGTCGACGCCCAAGGCGTCGCCGTCAGCCGCGAGGGTGCGATCCGAACCGCCACGCGAACGAAACCAGTTGGTGAACGTGAGCCGATCTGTCGGCCGGTCGTCGCCGGTATCGGTACCGGGATCGAGAAGTCGGGTAAAAAAGGCGGTGTCGTCGACCCACGGCGCGTCGACACCCCGCTTCCGGAGCGTTCGGGTGATGAGCTTCGCCGAGGGGTTCTTTACGAACCCCGCGACGGCCACGTCCCGGTCGAGCAGGCGCTCTACTAACCGGACGTAGTTCTCGACGATGGCGCGGGGTTTGGCCTCTGTCGCCAGCGCCCCGAGTTCGGCGTCCCGATCCTGCCAGTTGAGAAGTTCCTTCGGATAGAGCGGCCCGTCTAAGAGGAGGCAGTCGGAGACGGTGTCCGCGTGTTCGAGCGCGTGGGCACTCTCCGCGAGATACAACGAGAGGGCGTGGACGACCCCCTCAGCGTAGCGGTTGACCCGCGGTGCGTGCAGGATCTTGCGCCGGAAGTAGCCCTCGTCACGGCGCACCCAGTCGGTGCCGAGCGCGAGCGTCGGATCGTTTGCGTGGACGGTCGTTACGAGGCTTCGCGCACGGTGGAGGTCGAGATCCGATGGCTCGGCCGCCATCGCGGCGTGGGCCACGTCGAGCACCAACCCGTTTTTGAACGTCGTCGGGTTGATGGTCCCCGAGTCGAGGCCGTGAACGGTCGGATATGGAGCGTCGACGAGGGCCACGTCGTCGACCGCGACGGTGCGACGGCGGCACTTGCCGAGGGGTTCGACGACGGTCCGTCCGTCGACACGAAGGGGATCGAGCCACTCCTCGAACGCCGTCCGGGCGAGGTCGCCGTGGTCGGTGTCGTCGACGCGGCTCCCGAGCAAGCCTGCGAGGTCGGCGATCCCGTCGACGTGGACCGGATCCAGTGTCATAACTCATTCATCGCACGGAGACACAAATACAACGGCGTTCGGAGCGGACGGTGGCCGGTCGGACGGTCACGACCCCCGTCGGGAGACGGCACGCTCATACGCGTCGGTCGGCTAAACGTCGCATGGACACGGTCGGGGTGGCGTTCGATCTGGACGACACGCTCGCGGTCACGCGGGTCGACCGGGCGACGCTGTTGACCGAAGCACTCGGTGAGGTGGGCGCGCCACAACGCTCGCGGGAAGCGTATCTGCAGGCCCACGCCGAACACCTGACCGCTCGGAGCCGGAAACCGGTGTTCGAGCGGTTGTTCAACGACGCCGAGAACGTCGACGCCGCCGCGGTAACGAGAGCATACCGCGACCGGGTGAACGCCGCGCTCGAACCGGTTCCGGGCGCCGAGTCGACGCTGACGGCGCTCCGCGACCGGTACCGGCTCGGCCTGCTGACGAACGGCCCGGTCGTCGCCCAGCGGTCGAAACTCGACGCGCTCGGATGGGCTGACGCGTTCGACGTCACGCTCGTAACCGGCGAACTCGCCGCCGGCAAGCCCGACCCTGCGGCCTTCGAATCGTTGCTGGCCGAACTCGGGACCGACGCCGACGAGACGGTGTTCGTCGGCAACGACGTGACCGCCGACATCCAGGGCGCCGTCACCGCCGGGATCGACGCTGTACAGGTGTGTTACCCCAGCGGGCCACCCCACGATCCGAATGCGTTGGCCCACATCGAACGCGACGAACTGGCGGCCGGCCTGCCGACTGTGCTCGCGAACCGCTGACGCCGACACGGTCCCGTCGGCCCCGACGACCGCCCCGATTGTACGGGCGGCGGGGCGGTCGGGGTGTCGTTGATTCGGACGGACGGACGGTGACAGCCCCGACCGAAACCGGGCCGAGGAGGAAATCACGGATTGAGCCCCGTTCAATCACCACACAACAAGGTGGGAATGACTCTAGTGTAGAAACAGGCCGACAAGGGACGTTGACACCCACCCCGGGTGTTCACGCGGCCACAAGGGGCGTGGGGGCCCACACCGGGCGTCCGCGCAAGCACAAGGGGAATTCAAGCGAGGGCCGTCGCTCCTTGCCACGCACGGAGCGATCATTATACGCCGAACGTCCTCGCCGCGGCGATGCGAACAAAGGACGGATACCAAAATGTCAATAACCATCACGGACTACTTCGAACAGGTGGACGGGCTGACACTGGCGGACGTGCCGCCCACGGTCAGAAAGCAGCTCAACGACGAACTGGAGGGTCTCACGGCGGAGTTCGACGGAAAGCAGGCCGGGACGATACAGGAAGATCCGAACACAGTCCTCGTTCGGAAGGACGGCACCGGCGATTTCGAGACGATTCAGGCCGCCATCGACGACGACGACACCGAATCGGGCGATACGATACTGATCGGTCCCGGAACGTTCGATCCCGACAGCCAGATAGAGGTGACAAATCCCGGCGAACTCCGACTCATCGGGAGCGGGAGCGGGAGCGACGACGAGGCAACCGTGATCAAGCAGTCGGTGGAGGTCAACGTCGAGAACGCGGACGGAAACGGGGTCACGTTCAGGAATCTCAGAATCGAGGACGTCACGACCGGGGACCCGGACGGACTCGAGGTCAACGCAACGTTCAACGCGACCGGACCGGAACTCGAATCCATCGCGCTCGAGAACGTCACGATCGCCGACAACCAGGACGACGGGATCGTTGTCGACGACGCGGAGCAGGTCAGCGTCCGCGGGTGCCGGATCGTCGACAACGGGGGTGACGGCCTTCTCGGTCGGTCGCTGACGAACACGCGGATTCAAGACTCCGAGTTCGTGGACAACGGGGCTGAGGGGATCGACATCGACCGCGCACGAAACCTCTCGATCAGCGGCTGTAAGCTGAACCGAAACGACAGCACCGGACTCGAGTTCGACGGCCCGAACGAAGTCGGGACCAACAACATCTCCATCACCGGGACCGAACTCATCGACAACGGGACCGACGGGATCGAGTTCAACGACGACGACGTGGCCGACCTGTCGATCGCCGACAGCCGGATCACCGGCAACGGGGCCGATGGGATCGAGTTCAACGGCAGCGGGAGCGTCGATGCCTTCTCAGTCGAGGGAACGACGATCGCCGACAACGGAGCCGAGGGTATCGAGTTCCGGACCGACAACGGCGTCGACGACTTCTCCCTCGTCGACAGTCGGGTCGAGAGCAACGGCCAACTCACCTTCGACAACGGAGCGGTCGGCCTGCTGGTGAGCGGCACCATCGCCGATGCGGTGATCGCGGATAGTCGGATCGCCGGGCACTTTTTCGGTGGTGTGGAGTTCGAACGCGCCGAGGCACTCACGATCCGAGATACGGTCGTCGAGCAGAACGGGCCGGGTGTGAGCGATCCGGCGTTCAACGACCCCGTCAACGGGGTGGAGGTGAACGTCACGGATCTGACCGTCGCCGGGACCACGATCCGTGGCAACTTCGGCGAAGGGCTGAACCTCCGTGGTGGTGACATCGAGGGACTGACCATTCGCGACTCGGCGGTTGTCGAAAACACTCGCGCTGGGGTCCGTGCACGCGGAAGCGACCCCCTGACGGCGACCGACGTTACCGTCACGGGCGCTCGAATCGAAGGCAACGACCTGGACGGGGTAGCGTTCGACGCCGTTGACGGCCTCGACATCACCGGATCGGTCATCGCGGGCAACGGCGCCTCGGGGGTGACGACGGACGACGCCTCGAGCGTCACCGTCACGGACACGACGGTCCGTGGGAACGAGGACGCCGGACTCAGCTTCGAGGGCAACGTGGATGGAGTGCGTATCGAGCGCACGGCAGTCCGCGGAAACGGGAACGACCGTGGGGCGTCCGCCCTCTTCATCGACCGGGCCGTCGGCGCGGTGGTGGTGCGTGAGAGCAACTTCGTGAACAACGGCGGCTTCGGGATGGAACTGCGGGCGGGGAACGGCCCGGTCACGGCCGACCAGTCGTACCTCGCCGACAACGGCGAGGGACCCACAGGCGGCGACGTCACGGTGGTCAGTCAATCGACCGCTCCCGTCGGTGGAATCGGCGCAGAGTCGGTGTGAGGTAGGACACCCCCCGGTCACGGCGAGTCGTCCGTCGTCACCCGGCCGTGCGGCGTTGGTCGGTCGACGACGACGCTCACGGACCGTCAGACGGCGGCCTCGACAACGGCCAATGCCCGTTTGACCGCCGCCCCCGACTCGACGAACACGAGCGTCCGCGGCGGGTCGGTCGCCTTCGGGCGAACCCGCAGGTCCGCCTCGGCGGCGGCCTCGGCAACCGCCTCGTGACGGTCCGGGAACTCGACTCGGATCCGCTCGGGATGGACAAAGACCGTCGCCAGCGGCGCGCCGTCGTCGCGGACGACGTAGGCCCGTCGACCGTCCGCGGTCGGGTCCACGTCGGGGTCAGCGTCGGTCACCGTCACATCCGCGAGCGTCCCCCCGTGTCCGACGAGGTCGGAGGCGAGCAACTGTGCGATCCGAACGCCGTCCGAGAGTTCGGGGTCGACCATGCCGGGGGTACGAGTCGAAGCCGTTTCAACGCTCCTTGTCGTCGCGGAGGTCGGCCAGAACGTGGCCGGCGGCGTCGGCGACGTCGACGCCCCGCCTGCGGGCGTGGAGGATCGCCGCGGCCTCGATGGTGATCCCGAGTTCGCGCTGTCGCTCGTTGATCGCGGCCACCGCCGTCTGTTTCTCGCCACCGTCATCGACCACCGCCGAGAGAACGCGTTCGAAGGTGGACTGCTCGCGGAGAACGGACTCGTCGGGGACAAAGCCGTCCGGGACGGTGACCGCCGAGGGGTCGAACTCGGCGACGAGATCGTCGTCCGTGCGCGTGAGAAGCCCACGACCGACCGCCACGTCGACGAGACGCTTGGCCTGATCGGGTGTGAACCAGTCGCGGTCCAGCGAGAGGGCAACGACGAACTCCCCCTCGCCGAGCCGCGACCCGCCGCGGTCACGGAAGGGAGCGGCTACGGCTACCTCAAGGGTCATGGTGGGTGTGGGGTCGACCGGCCCACTAAGCGTTTGGGTCCGGTGTGGGTGGCACCGGAACCGATTTCGGCTCACCCGGATCGCGTGCGGACGCGTCGGATCCGCCGAGCGTCTCGGCGACGATACCGTGATGGTGGGGGTTTCCGGTTCGGTGCCACAGGTGGTGTCTCGGGCCGGGTGAGTTCGTGATTTGGCACGGTTACCGTGGTGTGGAGTTCCGACACGAGTAACAACGGCTACGCGTGTGCCACCGCCTCGCACCCGTCCTCGTCGTGTGTGGCATGCGACGACAGGCCGGCTTCGGGGACGCGCAATCGGTGAAACTCGGCCGTGCCGTCAAGCGACTCCGGCGTCACAGTGGGTGTCGTCGGGGCACCTCGTGCGTGATCACCCTGATACCGCCTACACCGTCGGTGACCGGACCGGGGTTGCGGTCACGGAGTCCCCCCGGGCCGGGGACGTTGCCCGACTACCGCGGCCGGCGTGCCACGCGTTCCGAGCGATTCAAGTGGTTGCTGGGGCTGAGTACCGGTATGAAAGATCAGGGACGCTCGACGCGGAAACGAACGGGCGGCCGCCTCCGGCCGTTCCGAAAAAAGAAACGCTACCAGCTCGGCCGCCAGCCCGCGGAGACAACGGTCGGTGAGCCCCGGTTCCAGACCGTCGACGCCCGGGGGAGCGAGACCAAAACGCGGGCGCTCGCGACAAACGTCGCCCACGTCGCCGAGGGCGGGGAGACGACCGAGGCAGAAATCGAGAACGTCACCGAGAACCCTGCAAACACCAACTACGCCCGGCGAAACATCGTCACGAAGGGTGCGATCATCGAGACGAGCGCCGGCCGGGCACGCGTCACCTCCCGACCCGGTCAGACCGGCCAGGTCAACGCCGTTCTGCTCGATTAAGGCGTCGGCGCGGCCTTCTGTAATCCCGTCTCCGCGATGTTCCCCCCGTAGTCCGCGCTGCGCGACAACGAGTCGACGACCAGTCCGAGCAACTGCGCCCGCGTCGGGTCGAGTTCTCGGAGGAGTTCGTCGATCGACCGGGCGTGGGTGTCGATGTCTTGGACCGATTCGCGGGCCCGGTTGGCCTGCTTGGTCGCCGCCTCGTTGTCGTCGAGAAACAACGCGTCCATGGCCAGACCGATGACCGACGCCGCGTCGTCGTGCAGTTCGGTCAACGCGTCTGTCACGTTCTCGGAGAGAGGCTCGTCGAACTCGAGCGAGAGGTGGGCAATCTTCGTCGCGTGGTCGGCGATCCGTTCGAGCTGTCGGGCGGCCGACTGGTAGTCGAAACACACCTCCCGGGAGACGCCCAGTTCCTCGGCCGCGCGGGGACTCCGGAGCGTCGCCCGGAAGATGCGTGAAACGACCATCCACAGGCGGTCGACGTCGGCGTCACGCTGGATGACGTCGCGGGCCAGATCCGTATCGAGGTCGACCAAGGCCTGCACGGCGTCGTTGAGCATCGAGAGCGCGATCAGTCGCATCCGCGTGACCGCGTTGTTGATCGAGAGCTCCGAGGAGTCGAGCAGGTCGCGGATCACCACCCGATCCCGCGTCTCCTCCAACACCTCGAGACCGACGAGACTCTGGGTCGCCTCCCTGATCGTCCGGCGCTGGTCGGTGGTGATCCGGGCGCTCTCCAAGCCGATGATTTCGAACCCGCTGACGTACATCGTCATGACGGCGCGGATCAACTCCTCCCCGTCGAGGTCACCGATGTCGAGGGTCCCCTCCGTCCGTTCGTCGCCGGTCCGGGGAGTCATGAACAGGGAGTCCCCTTCCGGGTAGAAGGCAACCTCGCTGCCGGCGGAGACGCCGTTCTCTGTCGCCCACTCTTTGGGAATCGACACCGTGTACGTCGATCCGCCGGTCACCTGCACCTTTCGGGTCTCGACCATACCCGTGGAAGCCTGTTCCGGGAATATAAGTACTTTCATATCTATATATTTTCGAGCGATCGTGAGTCGCGGCCCCAAATCGGCGGTGATCGATGGGGATCTGCCGCCCGAATACCGAGACGAACGGACTCCACGTTCCCACGTATAGCCCCTCAAACTACCGTTTTCCGCTATTTGGCGGCACGTAGTGCCGTGGTCGGTCGGCTGGGGAGCACACCGCTCGACACGTTCCCCGTTATCGGTTGTCGAACATATATTTATATAGTTATCATAGAAGGGTACTTACAGCGGTGCCAGCGACGATCCGGTGATGACGGAGACATCCGCGAACGGATCCACGACGCGTCGACGGCTTCTCGCTGCGGTCGGATCGGCCGGCGTCATCGGGATGGCCGGCTGTACCCAGAGCGGCGGTGGCGACGGCGACGGCGACGGCGGCGACGGCCTGTCGGGCACCATCGACATCGCCGGGAGTTCGACCGTGTTCCCGGTGGCGACGGCGATGGCCGAGCGCTTCGAGTCCGAACACTCCGGCGTCGACATCAACATCCAGTCGACCGGATCCGGCGGCGGCTTCGCGAACCACTTCTGTCCCGGGCGGACGGACTTCAACAACGCCTCGCGACCGATCCAGTCCGAGGAGGAGGAGACCTGTTCGGGAAACGGCGTCACGCCGGTCGAACTCACCGTCGCGACGGACGCACTGACCGTCGTCGTCAACAACGAGGCCGACTGGGTCGACTGCATGACAACCGACGAACTCGCACGACTCTGGTCGGCCGAGGACCCGCCGACCATGTGGAGTGAGGTGAACGCCGACTGGCCCGATCAGGAACTCGAACTGTACGGGCCGACCGACGCCTCGGGCACCTACGACTATTTCATCGAGAGCATCCTCGGCGAGGAGGGTCCGGGCCACCGTCAGGACTACTCCGCGACCGAACAGGACCGCACGATCATCCAGGGTGTCGAGGGTTCGGAGGGGGCTATCGGCTACCTCGGCTTCGCCTACTACTCCCAGAACACCGACCGCGTGAAGGCCGTCGGCATCGACGACGGCGACGGCTGTGTCGAGCCCTCGCTGGGGACGGCCCGCACCGGCGAGTACACCCCGCTCTCGCGGCCGCTGTTCACTTACCCCAAGCAGGGGTCGCTCTCGGAGGACCACGTCGCCGAGTTCGCTCGCTTCTGGCTCGAGAACTCGACCAGCGAGGAGATCATCGCCGACGAGGTGGGCTACGTCCCGCTGAGCGACGACGCCCAGTCCGAGGCGATGGAGCGACTGGAGACGGCCATCGAGAACGCACAGGGCTGACGACGGCCGAAGGAAGAGTTTTCGCCCGAGCGCAAGACCGACCACACGCTAGATGAGCACGGACGACCTGACCGAAGACCTCACCCGACGAACGGAGAACGCGCCACAGGAGCTTCTGACGCGTTCCTTTTTTTTCCTGTGTGCAGTGCTGTCCATCGTCACGACGATCAGCATCATCGTCCTGCTGACCACCGAGGCGGCCAAGTTCTTCTCCGCGACCGCACCCCTCATGGGTGTCGAGGGGCCGACTGCCTCGGCCGTCGACTTCTTCACCGGGACCGAGTGGATCATCAACAACGAGCAGTTCGGCGTGTTACCCCTTGTCTCGGCGACCCTCGCGATCACGGTCGGGTCGGCGGTCGTCGCCCTGCCGCTCGGGGTCGCCACCGCAATCTACCTCAGCGAGTACGCCAGCCCGCGCGCACAGTCGGTGTTGAAACCCGCACTGGAGGTGCTCGCGGGCGTCCCGACGGTCGTCTACGGCTTCTTCGCCGTCGTCTACATCACGCCCGCCCTTCGGACCCTGATCCCCGGACTGGGCACGTTCAATATGCTCTCCGCCAGCATCGTCGTCGGCATCATGATCATCCCGATGGTCGCCTCGATCAGCGAGGACGCGATGTCGGCCGTCCCCGACTCGCTCCGACAGGCCGGCTACGGGATGGGCGCGACGAAGTTCGACGTCTCCGTCGGCATCGTCGTCCCCGCCGCCCTGTCCGGTATCTTCTCCTCTTTCATTCTCGCGCTCTCTCGGGCCATCGGCGAGACGATGGCCGTCACCGTCGCCGCCGGCTCCCAAGCCAACCTCATCAACCCGCTGAACCCGGTCGACTACCTCGAAGGCGCGTTGCCGATGACCGCCGCCATGGTGAACCTGCTGACCGGCGACGTCACCGGGGGCGGCGTCGCCTACCGGAGTCTCTTCGCCATCGGCCTCACCCTCTTTTTCATTACCCTCGTCATGAACATCATCAGCGACCTCGTCGCACAGCGCTACCGGGAGGAGTCCTGAGATGGCGACCGAATCGAGGGAGAGAGAGGGGTTCGGCCACGTCAGCCGGACCGTCGGCGTCGTCTTCCGGTACCTCCTGCTCGCTGCGACGCTGTTCGGCATCGTCGCACTGACCGTCCTCCTGATCTACGTCGCCAACGACGCGATACAGCCGCTGACCGCTGATCCGGGCTGGCACCTCACGTTCTTCGTGACGCTGGTCGTCCCAACAGTCGCCGTCGGCGGCTACCTCCTGCGAACCGATCCGGCCTCGTTCAAGTTCGGCGGCGGCGTCGTCGGGGCGCTCGCCGTCAGCACCATGTTCGCCGGCGGCGCGGCGATGATCTTCGTCGACATCGTCCAACCGGTCACCTGGTTCGGCTACGTCCTCGCACTCGCCGTCGCCCTCGCTGGCGTCGTCGCCATGGAGCGGTTCGACAGGCAACTCCCCTTCCTCGTCCGGTCCGTCGTCGCCGGGGCCGTGGCGGTCCTGTCGCTGTGGCTCGTCCCCGGCCTCGTCCGGTCGCTCCCCGTCTACCCCACCGACGGCCTGTTGCTGACGGCGTCGCTCGGCACGCCGGTCGCGTTGCTCGTCGGCCGCTACGCCGCGGCCGCGGCCGGCAAACGGGGAACGGCCCTCGCCGTCCTCGGCGGCGTTGCCCTCGTCGGCGTCGGATCGTACGCCGGCCCCCTGATCGGCGTCGATCCGGTCCCCGCGACGGTCCTGCTCTCCGTGGCCGTCCTCCCGACCGGGGGGTACGCCGTCGGGACCGTCCGCCGTCACACCGAGCGGCGACCGGGCCTCGCGTTCGCGGGGGTCATCCTCGGCGGGGCGGTGGTGGGTGCCGTCGCCGTCGACGCTCTCGGCTTCACCGGGCCGCAGTCGTGGGTCGACTGGGGATTTCTCACGAGCGCCCACAGCGGGACCGCCGCCGACGCCGGCCTCTACCCCGCCATCGGCGGATCGATCCTGCTGATGGTGACCGTCGCGGCACTCTCCTTCCCACTCGGGGTCGGCGCGGCGGTGTATCTGGAGGAGTACGCCCCCGACAACCGCTTCACCCGCTTTATCGGCATCAACATCTCCAATCTGGCCGGCGTCCCCTCCGTCGTCTACGGCCTCCTCGGCCTCGGCGTGTTCGTCACGTATCTCGGCCAGCCGACGGGCACCGTCCTCATCGGCGGCGCGACGCTCGCACTGCTGATCCTCCCCATCGTCATCATCTCCGCCCGCGAGGCGCTCCGGAGCGTCCCCGACGAGATGCGACAGGCCTCCTACGGGATCGGTGCGACCCGGTGGCAGACGATCAAGAACGTCGTCCTCCCGCGGGCGTTCCCCGGCATCCTGACGGGAACGATCCTCGCGCTCGGCCGGGCCATCGGCGAGACGGCCCCGCTGATCATGATCGGCGCGCCGAACGTCCTCTTCTCGCTGCCGACCGAGTTCTCCTCGAAGGTCAGCGCCATGCCCCTGCAGGTGTACGCGTGGGCCAGCCTCTTCGCCAGCGACCCGTTCTATCGGGCGGCTGTCCCGGCGGGCGTCGTCGTCCTCCTCGTCGTCCTGCTGAGTATGAACTCCATCGCCATCGTGCTGCGCAACAAATACCAGAACGATCAGTGAGACCATGACAGACAACACCAATCCTGAGTTCGCCGTGGACGAATCGACCGATGACCCGACGACCGACGACATGGTGACCGGGACGGACGTGAGCGAGAGCGTCACGTCGTCGGGCGCGACGATGCAGCGTGACACGGTTGTCAGCGCCGAAAACGTCAGCGTCTGGTACAACGACGACCGGGCCCTGCGGGACATCACGCTTGATATCCCCGAAAAACAGGTGACGGCCATGATCGGACCGTCGGGCTGTGGCAAATCGACCTTTCTCCGGTGTATCAACCGTATGAACGATATGATCGACGCCGCACGCGTCGAGGGTGATCTCTACCTGCGCACGAAGAACGTTTATGACGACGACGTGGATCCGGTTGCGCTCCGTCGCCGGGTCGGCATGGTGTTTCAGACGCCCAACCCGTTTCCAAAGAGCATCTACGACAACGTCGCCTACGGCCTGAAGATCCAGAACAAAAACGGCGATTACGACCGGATCGTCGAAGAGTCGTTGAAACGGGCGGCGCTGTGGGACGAGGTGAGCGACCAACTCGACCAGTCGGGGCTCGAACTCTCCGGTGGCCAGCAGCAACGCCTCTGTATCGCGCGCGCCATCGCGCCGGACCCGGAGGTGATCCTGATGGACGAGCCCGCGTCGGCGCTCGATCCCGTCGCAACCTCACAGATCGAGGATCTCATCACCGAACTGGCCGAGGAGTACACCGTGGTCATCGTCACACACAATATGCAACAGGCGGCGCGGATCTCGAACAAGACCGCCGTCTTTCTCACCGGCGGCGAACTCGTTGAGTTCGACGACACCGAGAAGATCTTCGAAAACCCCGAGAGTCAGCGGGTTGAGGACTACATCACCGGCAAGTTCGGCTGACGACCGTTCCGGTGTGGTGGTTCGACTCCGGGCCGAACGCGGCGTGAGCGTTGACGGGGGGACAACGCTTAGGACGGTCGAAGCCGAGCCACATGTATGGCGCGAACGGATTATCAGTCGTCGCTGGAGGAGCTCCGCGACGACGTGCTCTATATGAGTGAGGTGGTCGCGGAACGGCTCCGAGAGGGCCTCGACGCACTGGAACGGAAAGACGAACGGCTCGCGAGGGACGTGATCGAGGGTGACGACGAGATCAACGACATGTATCTCGAACTGGAAGGAACGTGTGTCGACCTTATCGCTCTCCAGCAACCGGTCGCGAGCGACCTCCGGTTTATCGCGGCGTCGTTCAAGATCATCACCGATCTGGAACGCATTGCCGACCTAGCGGTGAACCTCGGGGGCTACACCCTCGACGCACAACGCGATCTCTTCCCGGGCGTCGATATGCAACGGGTCGGACGGGAAACGCTCGCGATGCTCGAATCGGCGATGGCGGCCTACGCCGACGAGGACATCGAGCGGTGTTTCGCCGTCGCCGAACGCGACGAGGAGGTGGACGCGATGTGCGAGGCGGCGAGCGAACTCGTCGTCCGTGACCTGATCGAGGGCGACTATCTCGGTGGCGGGGAGACCGACGATGATATCGAGTCGCTCATGCAGGACGTCTCCCGACTCCTGCTCACCATCCGTGACCTAGAGCGTGTGGGCGACCACGCCGTCAACGTCGCCGCCCGTACCGTCTATATGGTCGAGAACGACGACGAACTGTTGTACTAATCCCGTTTCTGAAAGAGTTAACCCCTCCCGGGGCGACGCTCGTCGCATGAACGCCGAGGAGACGATCCGAGCGTATTACGAGGCGCTCCGTCAGGGCGAACCACTCTACCCGTACTTCGCGGAGCGATCGGACGTGGTGAAGTTCGGCGTCGGCGAACGACTCGTCGGCTACGACGCCGTCGAGAACGGCCTCCGGAACCAAACCCGGACGACAAAAAACTGGACCGTCGAGAGTCGGGCGCTTCGAACCGTCGAACGCGACGACCACGCCCACTTTTCCGACACGGTGCGCATGTGCTGGACCGATACGGCCCGCGACCACGAGTACGACCTGTCGACCCGGTGGAGCGGAACGCTCGAACGGAACGGTGACGACTGGCGGTTTGTTGGCATGCACGTGAGCACGCCGTACGTGGAGGGCTGATGGTCGGGCCGAGCCTCTCCGAGGAGAACCGGCGGGTCGCGTCCCGTCGGCTCAAACTCGGCTTTGTCGGCCTCGTCGGTGCCTCGTCGGGGCTCGTTGCGCTCGCCGGCGGTGCGACGGCCACACAGATGCTCGTTGCTCTCGGCGGTGGTCTCGCCGTCGGGGGACTCCTCCTCCGGTATCTCGTCTCCGTCGGCTCGGAGTGGCAGCAGACACGGTAGCCCTCAGACCCGGGCTAACCACCGCTCGGGGGCATCGAGTTCCGCGTTGGTCGGCAGATTCTCCGGGCGCTCCCAGACGGCGCTCGCGCCGTCGATACCGCGGGCGTCCGCGACGGTCCGGAAAAAGTCGGCACCGCGCTCGTACTGGCGTCGCTTCAGGCCGAGGCCGAGCAGCCGCCGGGTCAAGCGCGCGACCGGGCCACCCCCCTCGCGTCGGGCGTCGAGTTTCGCCCGCAGATCGGCGTAGTCGTCGTCGAACGCGCGGTCCATCAGCAGTTCGGCGTACCCTTCGACGGCGGTCATCGTGGCGTCGAGTTCGGCGAACGCCTCCCGGTCCAAGCCTCCGGCCGAAAGCGCGTCGAGGCCGCGCTCCAACCGGTTTTCGAGATGTGCCGGCAGCCACGGCGCGGCCCCGAACTCCGCGGCGTGGGCCACCTCGTGAAAGGCGATCCAGCGGCGAAAACGGGGGAGCGATACGTTCAGCGTGGCCGCCACGCCGGCGATGTTCGGATGGACGAAATAGAGCGCGTGGTCGCGGTCGGCGGGGTCGGCGTCGGCCAGAAGAAGGGGGTCGTACTGCCCGAGAACGTTCCGACCGAGAAACGCCATCATCACCGTGAGCGTCCCCGTGTTGACGACCCGCGAAACGTCGGGAAGCAACGGTGTGTTCGGTCCCCCGGCCTCGACTGGGGCCATCACCCGACGGAAGGTGTCGACGTTCTCGTCGATCCAGTGGTGACGGTTCTGTATCTCGATCGTTTCGGGGAGGTCGAACTCGATGTCGCCGAGCGTTCGGAGTCGTTGCCGGGCGTCGCGGACGTCGGCGGCGTACCCCGACCGGTCGGCATCGCTCAGGTCGAGCGATCCCGGTTCGGTGCTCGACTTCGCGGCCTCGCCGACCGCAGACCAGTCGACGTAGCCGTCGCCCGACGCGCCGGTGACGACTCTGACGCTCCGAAACAGATCCATACCCGAGAAAGTCGACTGCGACTGAAAACGTTTCCGTGGGTTCAGATGCCGGCCTCGAAATCGTCGAGGGCGTAGGCGGGTTCGGCACCGCGGCGGTCGAGCGTCTCGTTTGCCAGCAACCAGTAGACGACCGACAGAGCGCGTCGGCCCTTGTTGTTCGTCGGGATAACGAGGTCGACGTTGCTCAGTTGGTTGTTCGAGTCACACATCGCGATAACGGGAATGCCGACCGTGATGGCCTCCTTGACCGCCTGCGCGTCACCGATCGGGTCGGTGACGACGACCACGTCCGGTTCGATGTACCCGTCGTAGTCCGGGTTGGTGAGCGTCCCCGGGATGAACCGCCCGGTACGGGCGCGTGCACCGATAGCCTCGGCGAACTTTTCGGCCGGGAAGCGGCCGTACTGCCGCGAGGAGGTCACCAGAACCTGCTCGGGCGAGTAGTTTGCGAGAAAGTCCGCGGCCGTCCGGATCCGGGAGTCCGTCTGACTCACGTCCAGTACGTACAGGCCGTCGTCACGGACGCGGTGGATGAACCGCCCCATGTCCTGTGTGTTCTGCTGGGTCCCGATGTGAACCCCCGCGCCGAGATAGTCCTCGACCGGGATGAGGAGGTCTGCCTCGTCGTCCGGCATCACGTTCTCGTCGAACGGCGACGCGTCCTCCTCGGCCTCGTCGGCCTCGTCGGTTTCGTCGGTTTCGTTGGCGCCTGTCTCGACCGAGGCCGCCTCGTCGGCCGCCTCGGCGGTCGGTTCGTCCACGGCGTCGGAGTCGGCCGTCTCGGCCGTCTCGTCCTCGCCGTCCGGGGTTTCGAGTTCGTTGTCGTTGTCTGTCATACTGCGTCCTCCGCGATGCGGATGAGTTCGTTGAGTTTGGCGGTGCGCTCGCCGCCGACGGTCCCCGTCTTGATGAAGGGGGCGTCGGTCGCCACGGCGAGGTGTGCGATGGTCGTATCCTCCGTTTCGCCAGAGCGGTGCGAGACGACGACCTCCATCCCGTTGCGGGCCGCCAACTCCACCGCGTCGACCGCGTCGGAGAGCGTCCCGATCTGGTTTGGCTTGACCAGAATGGCGTTGCCCGCCCCCTCGTCGACGCCCCGTTGGAGGCGGTCGACGTTGGTGACAAACAGGTCGTCACCACAGAGCACGGTCCGGTCGCCGACCCGGTCGGTCAGGTCCGCGAAGCCGTCGAAGTCGTTCTCCTCAACCGGATCCTCGACGTAGGCGAGTTCGTACTCGTCGACGAGGTCGGCGATGTAGTCGACCTGTTCGTCGGGTGTCCGTTCGACATCGCCGTACCGGTAGACCTCGCCGTCGGCGTCGTACAGTTCCGACGCCGCCACGTCGAGACCGACCGCCACGTCGAAGCCGACGTCGGCGGCCACGTCGTCGGCCGCCCGTGTGACGAGGTCGAACGCTTCGGCGTCCGTGACGGCGGGCGCCCACGCCCCCTCGTCGCCTTTGCCGGCCGGAATCTCCCGCTCGTCAAGCAGGTCACCGATCCGGTCGTGGACAGCGGCGTTCGCAAAGACCGCCTCCGAAACGCTCGGCGCGCCGTATGGGACGGCGAGAAACTCCTGAATGTGAGTCGCCGCTTTCGCGTGTTCGCCGCCGCCGAGAACGTTCCCCAGCGGGACCGGGAAGTCGTCGCCCCGGAACGTGCCGCCGAGATGCTGGAAAAGCGGCGCACCGAGCACGTCGGCGCCGGCCTTTGCGGCCGCCATCGAGATGGCGACCGCGCTGTTGGCCCCCATCTCGGAGAAGTCGTCGGTGCCATCTGCACCGCGGAGGGCGGCGTCCACGTCGCGCTGGTTGCCCGTGTGAACCTCGTCGACGAGACGGGGGACCGCGTGCTCGCGCGCCGCGGCGATGGCTTCGCCCGTCGGCAGTTCGATCGCTTCGTACTCGCCCGTTGAGGCACCGCTCGGTGCGGCCGCGCGGCCAAAGCCGCCCGACTCGGTCAACACGTCTGCCTCGACCGTCGGGTTGCCCCGAGAGTCGAGCACGCGGCGCAGGCTCACCGAGCGAATAAGCGTCATGCGCCCTCCCGCCTGACCGTGAAGGGCAACACGCCAGCGTCGTACTCCTCCGCCGCAACGAGGATCGGTTCGCCCTGCTCCGTGTCGACAAGCACCGGCGCGCCGTAGGACACCTGCAGGGCTCGTGCCCCGAGGATCCGCGCCTTCTCGTAGCGGTTGTAACGTCCCTGGCTCATTGGTAGGGAGACACCACGTCGACCAGATCCTTGTGCGAGACGAACATCCGTCGGCAGCAGTGCCGGGTCACGCCCAGGTCATCGAGCACCTCGGCGGAGTCCTCGCCCGCGTCGAGTCGGGTCTGGTACTCCTCCCAGTGTTCGCCGATGACCTTTCCACACGTGAAACACCGGACCGGGATCATCATAGGTGAATCACCTCAGCGGTAGGACTTCTGGTAGCGGGCCCGTGCGCCGGGGCCGCCCCACTTTTTGGGTTCGGACTGGCGCACGTCGTTGACCAGTAGCGACCGGTCGAACTCCATGAACGCGCTTCGGAGTTCGGCGTCGCCGTAGTGTTGCACCAACCCGCGGGCGATGGCGGTTCGCACCGCGTCGGCCTGACCGGCGAAGCCGCCACCGGAGACCGACACGTCGATATCGACGCCGTCCCGGAGGTCGTCGCCGGCGATGCGGAACGGTTCCAGCATCTTCAGGCGGGACATCTCCGGGTCGACCAGTTCGACGGGTCGGGAGTTGATTCGGACGCGACCTTCGCCGTCGCGCACGGTTGCGCGGGCGACGGCCGTTTTCTTCTTTCCGCTCGTGTTGGTTACCATGTGACGTTCGCTCCCAGCTGCTCGGAGATGTCTCCGAGCGAGACAAAGTTGATGTTCGAGAGGCGGTTCAGCGACGTCTCCTCAAGCACCCGGCCGTCTTCGTCGAAAGGGTTGCCGACGTAGACGCGAACGCCCTTGAAGGCGTCACGACCCCGCGGTTTCTTGTACGGCAGCATACCGCGGATCGACCGCTTGAAGATACGATCCGGCCGTTTTGGGTAGTACGGCCCGCTGTCGGAGCCGAGTTCCGCCCGTTTGCGGTACGTCTCCATTGTGGACTCCTCGTTGCCGGTGATGACCGCATGCTCGGCGTTGATAACGGCGACCCGGTCGCCGTCAAGGGCGTGTTGGGCCACCTCGCTGGCGACCCGGCCCATAATGCAGTCCCGGGCGTCGACGACCACGTCCGCATCGAACTCGGCGAGGCTCATCGGATCACCCGCACGTTCGATCCGTCGGGGTTCTGCTCAACGACGTGGTCCAGTCCGTGGGCGTCGCCGACCTGTTCGATCTTCCGGCGGGCCGTCGACGAGAAGTCGACGGCCGCGACCGTGACCTCTTTTTCGAGCACACCGCTTCCCAGCACCTTGCCGGGAACAACGACGGTCTCTTCCTCGCGGGCGTAGCGTTCGATCTGCCCGAGATTGACCTCCGCGTGGGTGCGCCGTGGCTTCTCCAAGCGGTCCGCGATGTCCTGCCAGACTCCGGCACCGGACTCGCGGGAAGCCGCCTTCAACTCGGCGATGAGACTGTTGAGTCTCGGATTCGTTTTACTCATTGTCTACCTCGAAAAGGGAGTGCAGGGAGCAGGATTTGAACCTGCGGACCCCTATGGGACAGCGCCCTGAACGCTGCGCCGTTGGCCTGACTTGGCTATCCCTGCACGCACCGCGTGGTATCGGTCGCCCCCTCAAACCATTTTCGGTCCCCGGGCCACACACCGCGGTCGCGTCGCTGCGTGCGACAGTACGGGCGGGCGTCGGTGGGGGTGGTGAGTGGGGCATGTGGGGTCCTCGTGTTCAGACTGCGACCTTTGCTTCCAGTTCCGCCGCGCGGTCGCCGATCGATTCGGCGGCACGCGTGACCAGTTCCTCAACGCCGAACGATCCGTCCGTTTCCACGTGGAAGACGAACGCGTCGGGGACGTCGTGTAGCTTGATCTCCTTGCCCGGGTACCGGTTCGTGAGGTCGTGATCGAACTCGTCGGTGGCGACGAGTTCGCCGTCCTCGGTTTCGATAACCCCGCGCAGAATGTTCGGATCGTCGTCGTCGGACTCGCTGGCGTCGCCGACGACTTCGACGCGTTGCAGGTGTCGGTAGCCGACGGCCACGCCACCCTGATGTTTGGCGTGTTCGCGGCCGCGGTCAAGCACCGCGTCGGCCTCGAGTTCGATCCGCTGTTGTTCTTTGAGTTCGATGATCGGAATATCGTCGTCGGCCGGTTCGACCATCGAATCGGAGGTTTCGATATCCCCCGAGTAGGCCGTCGTCGGCCCCTCGATGTCCAGTGCCAGCGTCACCGTCTCCCCCAACTCGAAGTCGTCAAGGGGAGTCGTCAACGGAACCAAGCCCAGACGGAGGCCGATCATCTCGTCGAACATCACCGACGAGTTCTCGACGAACCGGACGGTGTCGATGGAGAAGGTCGGCACATCGGCGATCATCGCCCGCCGAATGCCGTTTGCGAACGCTGGTGTGATGCTCTCCCCTCTGACGAGAAAGCGTGCGTTCCGGTCGTCGCGTTCGATGAACTCGACCTCGAAGTCGACTACCATGATGTGAGAG
>NZ_JAQCNJ010000003.1 GCF_028275055.1 Haloplanus sp. | reverse complement strand
CGCGTCCCGCCGACGGTGTGTCTGACGACCGTATCCACGCCGGTCAGTAGGCCGCGAAACAACGTGTGCTGAAATCGGAGCAGGCTCCCCGCGTCCCCGTGGACCGACGCCACCTCGCGCACGTCATCGACATAGAACGCAAGCCGAATGGTTTCGGTCGAGTCGGGCGCCGCTCTGGGGGAGATATCCTGAACGATGTCGAACACGTGGTCGAGGGGAATCAGCCGTGTTCCGTCGCCGGTGGCGAACACGAGCTCCCGGTCGTTCAGGACGACGCGCATCCGACTGGGTTCCGCCGCCCCGTCGCTCAGCGCCACGTCGGCCACGAAGTCGGCCAGCACATCCCCGGTCACGGTTAGACCACCACGTCGGGCATCGTAATGAACCGTCTTAGTTCGTCGGGGCCAGTTCTCACGAATTATAATGCCGCGGTGGCTTGAAGTTTACACCGGCGATATGTCTACTATGGAGTCGGAGACTTGTGTCCTTCTCGTCGGAGCCGAGAGGGTGGCGGGCGATTCGACGGCGGCGTTTCTCGAGCGAGCGTGCGACGGCGTCCGGACGGTACAGTATAACGACCCGACCGACGCAACGGCTCACCTCCGCGAGAACCCGGTTGACTGCGTGGTAAGCGGCTACCGGCTTCCCGGCACAGACGGTGTCGACTTCTGTCGTACCGTCCAGCAGGCGGTGTCGACGCCGCCGCCGTTCGTTCTCGTCGGTGAGAACATGGACAACGACGTGGTTGAGAACGCCATCGCGGCCGGGGTGACCGATCACGTACACCGCCGCGGCGACGGGACAACGCTCGAAGTACTGGCCAACCGGGTCGGGAACGCCGCCGAGTTGGCGCGAACGCGTGCCCAGGCCACGGCATACGCACCAATAAACACGGACCGGGAGCGACTCGAAGCGCAAAACGAGCGTCTCGACGAGTTCGTGTCGGTCATCTCACACGACCTCCGGAGTCCGTTGAACGTCGCGAAGGGACGCCTCGATCTGCTCCGTGAGGAGCACGAGAGCGAGCACATCGACGGCATCGACGAGGGACTCTCACGCATCGAGGCGCTGGCGACCGACCTGCTGCAGTTGGCTCGGCAGGGCAAGCAGGTGAACGACCCGAGTCCGGTCGACCTTCCGGACCTCCTCAAAAAGTGTTGGAAGACGGTGAGTTCCGCCGATGCGACCCTCCACGTCGAGACGACGCGGACGGTGTCGGCCGATCGAAGCCGCCTGCGCCAACTCGTCGAGAATCTCGTTCGGAACGCCGTCGAACACGGAGGGCCGACGGCCACGGTGACCGTTGGGGATCTCAGCGACGGCTTCTACGTCACGGACGATGGGCCGGGCATCCCCGCCGAGAGCCGTGATAAGCTGTTCGACAGTGGATACACGACCCAGCCGGAGGGAACGGGGATCGGTCTGTCTATCGTACGCGACATCGCCACCGCACACGGCTGGACCGTTACAGTAACCGAGAGCGCCGCCGGCGGAGCGCGGATCGAGATCACCAGCATCGACGCGGAGGAGCCAGCACCGGCCGGCGGGACAAGCGTCGGGATGTAACGCGAGGTCGTCGACGGCCGACCGCTTTTGTGTCCCGGGTCCGAGAACGGACTGTGGACCCAGCACAGGATCACCCCGATAACCCCTTCGGCATGGACCCAGACTGCCGGAACTGTCCGGACCTCTGTGACGAGCGGACGAACGTCGTCCACGGCTACGGCGACGTGGGGGCGGACTTTCTTTTCGTCGGCGGCCGGCCCGGCCCGGGCGCGGACCGCACCGGAGTGCCATTCACCGGCGACCCGGCCGGCGAACGCCTCCAGCGGATCCTCGGCGAGTTGGGCTTTGCGGCGTCGCCGCCCGACGCTGACCGCCCGGAACTGGACGATGCCTACCTCACATACCTCACCCGGTGTCGACACCCCGACCGCGGGCCGACCGACGAGGAGGTCTCCACCTGTGACCCCTACCTCACCGCCGACCTGCGTATGATCAACCCGGAGATCATCGTCCCGATCGGTACCCGGGCGCTCCGTGGCATCGCGGTCGAACACACGACCCGAGACGCGGAAAGCCTCGACGCGGCCGAGTCCCACGCGACGACGATCCGCGGGCGCGGCTTCGAACTCGTTCCGATGCGCACGCTCGACGACCAGACCGACGCCGAAACCGAGGCGTTCATCGAACACGTCGGGGAGTCCGTGCTCAGCCGGGACTACCGACAAACGAAAGGCCGGAGCGGTGCCCACGACTGACCGGTCGGAGACCGGACCGGCGCGTTCAAGTCCTCGCCGCCACGAGCGGGTGCTATGACCACCATCGCCGTGCTGGCGGACCCACCGCGCGAGGGGCTTGTCGCGACCGATCTCGCGGCGACGACACCGCTGACCGAGGCCGAGACCGCGTCGTGTTACGCCGCGATGTTGTCGGATATCCTCGTCGCCGTCTCCCGATCCGGCGGGGATTTGCTCGTCAACTACCGGCCCGACGACCTGCTCCCCGACGAGTACGTCACCGACACGTCGTCGGAGGCGGCGCTTCGAACGCTCGCCGCGTCGAGCCTCGACGACATCTCGGAGGTGCGATTCGAACCGCAGGTCGGGTCGACGTTCGACGCACGCGCCGGCAACACCGTCACGCACCTTCTCCGGGAGGAGGGGGTCAACTCCGTGGCGGTCGTCGAGGGATCGGCGCCGTTTCTGACACGGACGCTGATCGACAACGCCGCGATGAAACTCCGCCGCGCCGAGGTCGTTCTCGGCCCGTCGACCGGTGGTCGGCGGTACTACGGCGGCTTCACCGAACCGATCGATTTCGACGGCGCGTTCGCGCGTCCGGCGATGGAGACGCTCACCGCCCGCGGCCGGTCGGCGGACAACGAGGTCGACTTTCTACCCGTCAAACCGGTGATCGAGACAGGCGATGACCTCTTGGACGCCCTGCCGATCCTGAACGCCCGAATCGACGGGGAGCGCAACGTACCGGTCAACACGGCGGCCTTCTTTGACGGCCTCGACCTGCGGGTGTCGTATGACGAGACGGAGCCACGACTGGTTCGGAACTGACGGCGGGGCTCTCGCCCGCGGAATCGACAGGGCTTATTATCGCCGCGTCCGAACGATTTAGTGCGGTGGGATGGCAGAGCGGCCTATTGCGCCTGCCTTGAAAGCAGGTAGCCTCACGGCTTCCTGGGTTCGAATCCCAGTCCCACCGCCTTTTCGCGAACGCTGGTGAGCGAAAAGCGACCGCTGGGATCCGAATCAGAGCGGCCGCAGTCTTGCGAGCAAAGCGAGCAAGAAAGCGTTCGACCGTGGTTCGAACCCCGGCCCAGTCCCACCGATCACCCTCGACGCGCCCCGTTCGTTTCGGTCGCCCGGTGTGTCCATCCGCCTCGGTTCGCATCCGGTGTGGGCCTCGCGTACACCCGGTCCCGTGTCACCAAAACACATGAACAATAATTATAAATGCGGCGGGACCGTACCATCTCGTATGTCCACACAGGGTTCGACATCGGCGGCGTTGCACCGCTGCGAGTGTGGTGAGAGCTTCGATTCGACGGCAGAACTTCTCGCACACGCCCGCGACGTACACCGATTCACGCCGTGGTGAGGGTTAACAGCCGAGCGTAACGGTTTTGCGGTGGCCGTCCCGAAACACCGTATGGATTGGCCACACGATCCCGACGGCGACGAGGGGAGCGAGGGTCGACGCAAGTACGGCCACGCCGTCGTGGCGAAAAAGATCGACGAGACGGAGGAGTTTCCCCTCGACGTGTCCGCGTTCGTCGCGGAGTACGGCGACGACCCCGTTCGTATCGACTCCGAGACGGTTGTCCCCCTCCGGGACGTGTTCGAGGGCGTCGACGCCGGGACCGTTGAGGACTTCGAGACGCTTCACCGCCTTCTCGGCGAGGCGATGCGGGAAAACGGCAACTGGTTCTACGAGGGCCCCGAGGCGTTCGTCGGCGACGCCTGAGACTCCGTCAACCGCCGGCCTCCGGAGTGTTTGAGCCGAGTGTGTGTCACGTCAAAAGAGTTTATCACCGCACCGTTCGTCCGTACGGGTATGGCACGAAACACCGGACGGCGCGAGTTCCTCGTCGGTGCGGGTGTGGCCGGCGTCGCGGGACTCGCCGGTTGTATCGGCGGCGATGGCGGTGGCGGCGGTGGCGACGGCCCCGATATGCTCGTTGTCATCGGCTACCCGGAAAGCGGGATCCAACTGTTCCGGGACTACTACTCGATGGCGGGTGGCGACAGGGACGTTCTAGTCCCCGACGGACTCAGAGACGGCGAGATGCCCGGACAGGTCGGGAACGACATGGCGAACGTCGTCGGGACGGCCCCGGCCGCCGGCGGCCCAGCCGTCGCCCCCGCGTGTACGCATCCATGAGTGGCATATGCCCTTGTGGTGTGGGGAGGTGACGCACGCATAAACCTTTCTTCACCCCGCCGTTCGGACGGGACACGCCTGCTCACCCGGAGGTGACGCCCTCGATACGGCGTTCGACGACGTAGTCCAGAAAGTTGTCGAACAGCCGGCGTGTCCGTCTGGCCGCCCGGTAGTTGTCCTCGTGAATGCCGTCGAGCACGGCACGGATCCGCTCCTCGGGGAGGCGGTCCGCTTTCCCTCTGGTCACCGACTCGGCGGTTGCCATGTCGTACTCCGGATGGAACTGGACGGCGAACACGCGGTTCTTCCGGAAGCCGTGGATGCCGTACTCGTTTCGAGCGAACACCGTCGCGCCGGGTGGGGCCTCGGTGACCCGGTCCGAGTGACTGGTGAACGCCGTGAACTCCTCGTCGAGGCCGTCGAGCAGTCGGTTTTCGCCGTCCTGTTCGATGGTTCGGTAGCCGAGTTCGTACTCGCCCATGCTCTCAACCTGACCGCCGAGAACGTCCGCGAGAAGCTGGTGGCCATAACAGACCCCGAGGGCCGGGAGGCCGGCCTCAACGGCGGCGCCGACCCACGTCTTCAGCCGGCCGATCCATTCCCGATCCCAGTAGACCGACGCGAACGAGCCGGTGACCACAAAGGCGTCATAGCGGACGGTGTCCGGAAGCCCACCCGAGAGGCAGTCGAACTCGGTGACCTCTGCGTCGAGTTCCCGTCTGAAGTTGCGGCGCGTATCGTCGGCCATCCGCGCCGCGTTCAACAGCGCGATGCGCGGGCGGGTCATAGGTCGCGGGGCCGGCCTCCCGTGGAACGGCCTGTTGGCGAGAGTGGGTAGGCCGGCCGGGGCGTCGTTCTCACCGACCGCTCAGTCGGCATTGAGCGACCTCGCGTGTCTGACATCGCTCGCCAAGCGCTCGGCGTAGTCCAACCGAAGACGGCGTGCCTGTTCCGGACTGACCGGCTCCGTCGCATCGAACCCTCGGGACAACGGATCAAAGGCCGTGACGTCGAACCCCATCCGACCGAGATACGATCGGACCGCGTCGTTGTCCAGTCCCTCTCGCATGGCCGCGTCGACGTAGCCAAGCACCGCGTCGAACGCCGGAATAACGACGGCCTCGTCGGTGAGCGTTCCTGTCCGGTCACCGATCCGAACGCCAACATCGCGAACGGCCTCAACGACGTCGACGACACCATCGACCAGCCGGACGACCTGACTCGGGAGGGCCGCGTCGGGCGAGCGCCACTCGACCGTGCCGAACTCCTCACGGAGTTGGACCGGGGTCCAGACGGCGCTCTCGGGGTCGAAACACGACTCGACCGTCCGGCGCTCGACGCCTGCGTCCATCGCCGCGGTCACAAACTCCTCGTAGCGGCGTTCGAGTCGCCGGGTCCACTCGTCGGTATCGGTGGTGTAGCGCCACAGCCGCCCTTGGTGTGGGAGGCGCTCGTACGCCAGACGACGGTACAGCTTCGACCGTGCGCCGTCGGCCAGCCGCTCCCCGCGGTAGTACGGCGAGGAGTTGACGAGGGCAAGCGCAGGGTCAAGCGCGGTCAGGGCGTTCAGTTGGTCGATTTCGCCGCCGGGGTCCTGTTCGACGTGGACGTGTGTGCCGGCACAGTGACGGACGTACTCGAAATCCGCCCCGAGAACACGGTCTTGGACATCGGTCCGGTCGCAGGGGCGGTCCCGAACCGTCTCGGCGGCTATCGGTGTCGACAACGGAACCAACCCCATGCCGAGGTCGTCGGCCCGGTCGAGAACACGTCCGATCCGGTCGAACAACTCGGTCCGGAGTTCCGCCGTCGAGCCACACGGCGTGGTTTTGATTTCTAAGAGCGGTCGGACGAACTCCCGTTCGACGCCCGCGGCCGCGTCAACGAGCGCGTTCGGGTCGGTGAGCCGTCCGTCGTCGTCGATGACCCAGTACTCGACCTCGATGCTCCGTCGCGTTGTGGTCGTTCGTTTCGTCGACACGGTCCCGGTGTGCTGAGTCGTTCTCAGGCGTCCCGATCCTCGGTGCGTGTCCGAGCCGAGTCGGGCGTTTTGGGTCGGCCGCGCCAGTCGACCGCCACGTGAAGCCGGCCGACTCCGACGGCCGGCGCGCGGTCGGATACTCCACCGGTCAACTCGTGCTTGACAACTCGTGCCATACGTGGACCTAACACTCACACCACTAAATACTACTGGACAAACACATTGATACAGGTAGTTTCAAACCACGTATTCTGTTTTCGTACGGGCATCGAGAGGAATAAAAACGGTTATTTCGATTACTATTGGTCATTCAGTGTATTGCGTTTCACAGCCGGCCGACGGAACTGACTTGTTCCGCGTCGCCATACCGGCCGCATGGTCACGGTTGAGGCAGCCACACCAAGCGACACCGACGCCGTCGCCGACCTCTGGGTCGACCTCGTGAGCGAACAACGCCGGTACGGGTCGAAACTGCTCGCCGACCCGAACCGGGACGCGATCAGAAAATCGATGGCACACCACGCCGTCAAGGACGGACTCGCCGTCGCACGCGACGGCGACGACATCGTTGGCTTCGCCCGGTACGGTGTGGAGGAGGGTCCGTTGGCGGTGACGGTCACCCGTGGTGTCGTCCGTGACCTCTACGTCGTGGCGGCCCACCGCCGGTCGGGGGTCGGGTCGGCACTTCTCGACGCCGCGGAGACGGCGTTGCGGGACCGCGGGGTTGACGTGATCCGACTGGAGGCGCTGGCGGCAAACGACGACGCCGTCAGATTGTACGAGAACCGGGGGTACCGGCCACATCGGATCGGCTTCGAGAAAGAGGTCGAAACCGATAAGAACGCTCGGGCGGAGCGATAACTCGTCGCGGTGTGCCAGGGGAGCATGGGCGGTGCATGCACTCGACTTGTAATCGAGACTTCGTGGGTTCGAATCCCACCCCTGGCTCGTGGCTCGTAGCTGATAAACGGATCGAGAGGCGGCAACAGCGCTTTCGTGGGCGGGGTGAAAGTCCTGATCCGATGGCATATCGCCGTTGGACGTCACCCAACTCAGAGCCCACCGACACCGGCCCCCTCTCAACGCATAGTAACGGACTCGATCCATTTAAATTCCGCTCGAATTATCAATAATGGATACTCGTCGTTCGTCCCGAACCGTCCCGCGGGCGGCGGTCAGTCGGCTTCGAACCCTCTGGTCTCGTCGACGGCGTCGGTCGAGTCGGTGCCGCGTGGACGGGGGAACCGCCCGCGGAGCGCCGGGAGGTCGACCGACCCGCTGCCGAGAACGGCAAAGCCGGTGAAGATGGTGACAAAGCCGGTGACGGCAAGCGCCGAGATGGTTTCGCCGAGGATCACCCAGCCGCCGACCGCGGCGACGACGGGGACGGCATAGAAGACGAGGTTCGCCCGGATCGCTCCCGCGGCGTCGAGGAGACCGAAGTAGGCGATGTAAGCGACCGCGCCGGCGAGGAGACCGACGTAAGCGAGTGCGAGAACGGCCGTCGGGGTCCACTCGACCGCCGCGGGCGACTCGCCGACCGCGAGACTGAGCAGGTGACAGCACAGCGCCGCGAAGGGAAGCCCCCAGGCGGTACGGACCGTACTGGACAGGCCACCGCCCGCGCGTCGGATGAGAACGCTCCCGAGTGCGCCACTCACCGCGCCACCGAACAGGACCAGTTTTCCCACGCCGCCGTCGAGAAGCGTCGACGGATCGGGGTTGACCACGAGCGCAACGCCGACGAAGCCAAGCGCCATGCCCAGAACACCACGGGTGGAGAGGCGTTCGTCCGCGAGGAGGAGTGCGGCGAACACCGGCGTCAGGATCGGGTTGAGACTGAAGACGATCGCGGCGGCGGCGCTGGTGGTGTACTCCTGACCCACGAACAACATGGCGTTCGTCAGGCCGATGGCGAGGACACCGGTCGCTAAAATACCGGCGGCGTCACGTCGAGTCCGGGGCAGGAAGTCGGCACGCGGTGTCGTGACGGCCGCGTAGCCAAGCAGTGCAACCGCCGCCACGTCGAAGCGAAACGCGACAAACAACAACGGCGGAAAGTAGTTGAGGCCGGCCTTTGCGGCGACGAACGTGCCGCCGAAGAGGATGCTCGCGGCCGCGAACGCGGCGAGCGAGCGGCGACCTACCGCGGTCACTCCACACCCCTCGATCCGACCGATCCACGTGCCGATTCGCCCGGTGAACGCCGAGGACGATAACGCATCGAATAACCGTACGGCCTGGGGACGTTTAGTTTAATTCGTAAAATTTTTCATGGCAAGAAACCGACGCGGTCGGTGATGACACCTCTGGGTGTGCAACTATTTCAAGCCGGGAAAACGGTTTTGTCGTGGGGCGTCCCCGTGTCGGTATGGAGTCCGCATTGTCGGAGATCGAGTTTCTCGCGCTCTCGGCGAACCGGGTAGCGGTACTCCGGCGTCTGGCACAGGAGCGCCACACCCGGGATGATCTCGCGGCCGCCACCGGTGCCTCGCAGGCGACGCTCGGGCGCATTCTCCGGGATCTCGAGGATCGGTCGTGGATCAGACACGTCGACGATGGATACGTCGCCACGGCCACGGGGGAACTCGTCGCCGATGGCTTTCTCGGGTTGTTGGACACCATGGAGACCGAGGCGAAACTCCGTGGCGTGGTTCGCTACCTACCGGCCAACGCCATCGACTTCGACCTGCGCCGTTTCGACGACGCAACCATCACCGTCCCGAGCGGGACGAAGCCGAACGCGCCGGTGAGTCGGGTTCTCGACCTACTCCGGGACGCCGAGGAGATTCGGGCGTTCTCCCATGCGTTCAATCAGGGGAGCCTCACGGTCATCGAGGAACGGGTGAGCGCCGGCGAATCGACGTTCGAGGGCGTGTTTTCCCGGCGTGCCCTCGACGCGGTGGCCGGCGACGCGGGTCTACGACGACGCCTCGACTCCCTCATCGACGCGCCGGGAGCGAGCGTTCGAGTGCGGGAGACGGAGGTGCCGGTGGCCGTGACCGTCGCCGACGACGTGGTACACGTCCTGTTGCGCGACGGGAACGGGGTGCTCCAAGCGTCGATCGACAGCGACGACCCGGTCGTCCGCGCGTGGGCACACGCCACGTTCGATCGGTACTGGAACGCCGCGTCGCCCGTCGATGGGGACGAACTCACCCACTGACCGAGGTCAGGGATGGATCAAGAACAACAACGGGACAATCGCTCGTTGACCAGTCGTCCGCCACAGGTCGGGCAGGTCATCCGAAACGGACTCGCTTCGATTTCCCGATCACAGCCCGGGCAGAGATAATGAACCATTACGGTGGGCCATACGATGGGCATATATTTAATTATTTTCCCTATGTCTCTTATTATTTACGTTATAAGCCGTCGATAACACCACATTCGGTCGGTTGCTGAGGACACCCGTGGAGGGAAACACTTAGCACGACGCTGTGGGACGCATCGTACATGCCAGAGTTGCGGTCATGTTACTTCTGTGGTGCCGTCGGCGACTCGCTTCGCGAGTACGACCTCGCGCCGGACGACCGACTGTCAGCCGAGCGGTCACACTCGGCGGTCCTGTGTTCGACCTGCCACGAGAAGCTCCGACGGGTGCTCGAACCGCTGACGGAGGAAGCGTCCGGCGGGGGACCGGACGGCCCGGTCCGGGAGCCGTCGTCGACCCCCTCGATCACCTTCGACGACGACGGGACACCGTCCGACGGGAGCGACGGAACGGCCGAGACGGAAGAGGTCGAACCCGAAACGGTGACCGCGACGGACGGGACGGACTCTCCGGAGGCCGCGGACGACGACGGGGACCGAGCGACGGCCGCTGATGCGGGGGCGGAGGCCGACGACACGGGCGGAGATGCGACCGAGGACGCGGGCGACGATGCGGAGACGGAGGCCGGCGCCGACACCGACCCCGACCCCGACGTGCCGGAGTCGTACTACAAGGTGCTCCGTCTGCTCCAAAACCGGGAGTTCCCGATGGAACGGGGGGAGTTGACGACGCTCGTGACCGCGGCCTACGACGTCTCGGAGCCGGAGTGTGAGCGGATCCTCGAGACGGCGGTGGATCGGGGTGTTCTCGTCGAGAACGGGACGACGCTCGACCTCGGCCGAAACTGAACGGGAGTGGCGACCGGCCCCGTGCGGTCACAGGATGCCGGGGCTGACACCCCCGGCCACGGGCGGGTTTCGGTGTCGTCACACACCGGTCGTCGTCCCGTATCGCCTGTTGGCGGAACGTTCTGGCCGCGCAACAAACGGTCGGGGGGCTTCGGGCCGCAGGTAACGGCAGGATGCCCGAGAGTGGCCGGCACCGGAACCGGTGACAGCCACGGTCGGCACGTACCGTTCCGAACGCGACCCCGACCTACCCATGGGAGCCGTGTCACCGTCTCGGCGGTGGGGTCCACATCCTCAGGTGTGTCGCGCCGCCCGACAGGGATCCCACCGTCGTCGTGTAGGGCAGTGACGGTTGCCGACCTACACCCCGCTTCCGGGCAGGCGCTCCGGTTCGCCCGACAGAAGGATGTACTCGACGGCGATGCCGTTGAGCGGCGAGTCCGCGGCCTCCGCGTACGACCGCGCGAGGTCGAAGTAGCGGTTCGTGATCGAGACCACCGCCTCGTAGGCGGCCGCGTCGTCGTCGTGGAGGACGTACTCCGCGGTGACCGGGGTGAGTTGTCCGTCCGCGACGTCGTCGTCGTAGTCGTCGACATCGTCCAGCCAGATCTGTGCGCCGATGATCGCGAGAACGATCGACCGGCTGAACGCCTCCGGGATATTGAACCCGATGCCCCGGTATGCATCGAGCATCCCGTCGTAGATAACGCCCACGCGGTCGTACTGGGTTTTCAGGTACGGCAGGTCGCGCTCCCGGTCGGTGAACGGCGTGTCCGCCGGGACGGGCGCGGATTTGTACTCGCGTTCGATCCGGTCGGCGGCCCCCTCGATCCCGTCGAGGGCGTCGGAGAACGCCTCGCGGAACCGCTCGTCGCGTTCCTGATGGGCCTCCGAACGGTCGACCGCGTCGTCGTAGGCCGTCCGGACGGCGTCGGGTGCGCGGTCGAACGCCGACTCGACGACGCCTTGGAGGTGGGTCTGGACACGGGTCGCGACCCGCCGTGGATCGGGGGTCGGGCCGCCCGTGATCGTCACGTCGAAGTCCTCAAACTCGTCGTCGTTGATCGCATCGCGCATATCCCCGTCGAGCAGTGCTTGGACGATGAGCGCCGTTGCCTCCTCCGCCCGTTCGACGTAAGCCCGCGCCTCGGCGTTTGCGGGGGCCGACAGGTCGACAACGCCGAGGCGTCCACGAACGCCCCCGGTCTCGTCGTCGACCGGATCGTACCCCGGGGTCGAACGGGCGAGTGCCCGCCGGTAGAGGTAGCCAAGCGTCAGTTCCGCGGGGAGGGTGAGTTTCGTCTCGTAGCGAAAGCGGACGGCGTCGGCGTCGACGCCGAACTCGTCGGCAAGCGCCGCCGCGCAGCCGTCGTACACGTCGTTGAGGATCGTCTCCATCCGGTTGTCGACGGCGGATTTGATCGTGAGCGCCCGGTAGTCGATCCGGCCGGTTTCGGCGTAGTACCCGAGCACCGCCCGCTGAGCGGTGGAGAAACGATCGAAACCGGCGAGGCGACGGGCGAGGGGCGTCATTGCGCGTGACGTGCCCGGCGACGGGCATCAACCT
>NZ_JAQCNJ010000001.1 GCF_028275055.1 Haloplanus sp. | reverse complement strand
GTACAGATCGCCTTGATGTCGGCCCCGGAGGCGTCGTCGGCCATCTCGGCCAGCCGGTCGAAGTCGACATCGCTCGCGACGTTCATGTCGCGCGTGTGGATCTGGAAGATGAGCGCGCGCCCCTCGTGGCCGGGCTTCGGCACCTCGATAAGGCGGTCGAACCGGCCGGGCCGGAGGATCGCCTCGTCGAGCATATCGAAGCGGTTGGTCGCGGCGATGATCCGGACGTCGCCACGCTCGTCGAAGCCGTCCATCTCCGAGAGAAGTTGCATCATCGTGCGCTGGACCTCCGCGTCGCCGGAGGTCTTCGAGTCCGTGCGCTTGGAGGCGATGGCGTCGATCTCGTCGATGAACAGAACGGCGGGCTCGTTCTCGCGGGCGACCTCGAAGAGGTCACGCACCAGCTTTGCGCCCTCGCCGATGAACTTGTGGACGAGCTCCGACCCCGCCATCTTGATGAACGTGGCGTCGGTTTCGTTCGCGACCGCTTTCGCGAGCATCGTCTTTCCGGTTCCCGGCGGCCCGTAGAGCAGCACACCGGACGGCGGCTGGATCCCCACCTGCTCGAACATCCCGGGCGACTCGAGCGGCATCTCGACTGTCTCCCGAACTTCCTGCATCTGCTCGTCGAGCCCGCCGATGTCCCCGTACGTGACCTCGGGGCTGTGGTCGACCTGCATCACGCGGGCGCGGACATCAGTTTCGTCGTCGAGGCGCTTGACGATCGAGAGGGAGTTGTTGACGGCAACCCTGGAGTCGGGTTCGATCTCCGACCGCATCTCGTCGGTCACCTCGGTGAGCGCCTCCTGGTTGTTACCGTGCTGTTTGATCACCACGCCGTCGTCGGTCAGCTCCTGGACGGTGGCGACGAACAGCGGCGACTGCTTCAGTTTCTTGTTTTCGTGGGTGAGCCGCTCGAGCTTCTGCTGATACTTGTTGTTCTCCGCGTTCGCATCGAGAAGTTTGTCCCGCATCTCCTCGTTTTGGGACTCGAGAACGTCGAGGCGTTCCCGGAGCGCCTCGATCTTCTCCTGCTGCGACGCCGCCTCCTCCTCGTACGGAAGCTCGACGTCGTCAACGGTGTCAGTCATCACCAACTGTACGGTTCGGCTTCATAAGAGGCTTCGGGTGAGCGAAACGTTCAGTACGCCCGACGCAGCGACCCCCGTTCCGACTGCCATAATATGACTCATACTAATAAATCTACACAGTAAATATTATCTACCCACATTCACTACCCGAAGGTACGGATGAGTACCACAGAGACGCTCCCCCGAGACGAGGAGGCGGCCGACCGCTGGAACCGGGTGCGGGAGATGCCACCGAGCGCGAAGCTCGTAGCGAAGGTTCTCGACTACAACGACACGCTGACACAGAGCCAACTCGCCGAGGAGACTCTGCTACCGCCCCGGACGGTCCGGTACGCCCTTACCCGGCTCGAGGACGCCGACGTCGTCAATTCCCGGTTTTCGTTCACCGACGCCCGCAAGCGACTGTACACGCTGGACATCTGAGCCGGAGCGTCGGGTGGGTCGACCCTATTCACCCTCGCGTCGGAGTCGATCCCGAGGCCCTCGCCGTGCTCACCTGTAGAAACTGTACAGCACGGCCTGCGTGTCCTCCTCCGACCGATCTTCGACCACCGTGTACAGCGCCCCGTCGACGGGAATCGGTGACTGGACGCTCGTCCCGTCGACGCCGAACGACCACCGGAGTTCACCGGTGTCCTTGTTCAGCGCCCGAACCCGCGCTGGCGCCTCGTCGGAGAACGCACTTCCGAGCAACAGCGTGTTCAGACAGACGATCGGCAGCCCGTTGGCGTCGCCGCGGATCCGCGAGTCGGTCTCCGGCGAGAACCGCCACTCCGGGGATCCAGTGTCCGAATCGATGGCGTACAGCTCGTTGTCGGCGACGAGGTACACCCGCTCGTCGTCGACCGAAACCCCGGTCCGCGGCGGGTTTTGCACTTCGAACCGCCACGCGACGTCGCCGGTGGCTTTCGACATCGCACGTACCTGGTTGGTGAACGAGTCGGAGTCGTACCCATCGATCGGCAGGTACACATGAGAGTCGTCGAGCACCGGAACCGCTTCACCGATCGGGAGCCGCGTCGACCACCGGACCGATCCGTCGTCGCTCGCGAGCGCCCAGACGTTGTCGTTGCCCTCGACCGTCTCGTCCGACGTGATGACGATCGAATCCGTGTCGGCACCCATGTCCTCGAGCCGCAGGTCGACGCCGCCGATCGGTTTCTCCCAGACCACCGTTCCCTCGGGCCAGTCGTACGCGAGCACTCGCGTCTCATCGTTCGCGCTGTCGCTGATAACGAGGTACACTCGATCGTCGACGACCCTCCCAGTCGGCACGTGTGCGTCGTTCAGCCCCGACGCCTCGTAGACGACCTCGGACCTGACCGCGCTTCCCGTGTCGTCGACCGCGACGAGTTCCAGGTCTTCCGTCCGGCCGTTCTGTCCGGAGACGAGGAGGTTTCCATCCGACATCCCGATCGGCCGGGGACGACGGACCGCACCTGCCGGCGTCTCGACGCCGTCCCACGCTACCATCCCGTCTGTCCTCCGCCGCGCCCGAAACCTCCGAGTCGGGTACAGGACGACGTGCTGCCCGGTGACAACCGGGCCGGTGAACACGCGGTTCGCCTGTCCCGGAAGCGACTGTGTCCACGCCAGACACGGCTGCTCTTCGGGTACCTTCCGCTCCGGCACCGCGAACGAGTTCCGACTGTCGCCGAACGGGTGTGTGAACCGCTCGGCGCCCGTCGGCGGTTGCGCGTCGGCCGTACACGAGATTGTCGCCCCGTCGTTCGGGGACTCGGTCCCGGTTTCGGGCTCCGTGGCGGCAGCCGTCCCCGCTGTCGATCGGTCGGGTGACCGAGTCGCTGTCGACTCAGTCGAGGAAGACCCCTCCCCGGTGTCAGTCAGACGGAGACACCCACCCAGCGCCCCCCCGCCGGTGATGCCGAGCGCTGCAAGCAGCCGCCGACGCGTTCGATCCATACCTATAGCGGTTACCCGCCGGTCTCAACAGTTTCGGTCGCGTCCCGCGTGCCACACCCCTTCAGACCCGGCGGCCGAAGGTTCAAATCCCATCCCGGCACCACACCCGATGTGACCGATCGATCGCCCGACGTGGACGCGCCACGCCCCGACGAGGTGCGCCGGTCGCTCCGAGCACTCGCGGACGGATCCGCGTCGCCGCAGCCGGCGGACGGGCCGACATCCCACGACGCCGTGTCCGTCGATCCGGACGCTGTCGTTGCCGACGCCGAGCGCGCAGCCGACTCCGCCCGCGAGGCCGCATCGTTCCTGTCGGCCGGCCGGCTCCCGGAACTCGATCGGGCGGTCGCGACGGCGGCCCGTCGCGACGAAGACGACATAGCAGCCCGCGGCCGGGCCGCTCGGGAGTCGCTGCGGCGCCTCGACGCAGCGTTGCGTGGGAGTGACCCGACGACACCCTCGGTCGACACCGACGCGACCACTTCCACTCCGGTCGCGGAACGGTTTTAGGAGACACTGCGCAAGGTTCGGGCAGATGACACGGGTGATCCACACCGGCGACACCCATCTCGGGTACGCCCAGTACCACTCACAGACCCGCCGGGCGGACTTCCGGGACGCCTTCGAACAGGTAATCGACGACGCGATCGACGAAGACGTCGACGCCGTGATCCACGCGGGGGATCTCTTCGACGACCGTCGGCCGGAACTCTCCGACCTTCTGGAGACGATCCGGCTGCTGCGGCGGCTTCAAGGGGAAAAGATCCCGTTTCTCGCAGTCGTCGGCAACCACGAATCGACCCGGAGCGGCCAGTGGCTCGACCTCTTCGAGGACCTCGGCCTCGCCGAGCGACTCGGCACGGAGCCGCGCACTGTCGGGTCGACGGCGTTCTACGGTCTCGACCACGTTCCGAAGTCGCGGCGGGCGGACCTGGACTACGACTTTCGGCCCCACAACGCCGACCACGCCGCCCTAGTGGCCCACGGGCTGTTTACTCCCTTCGCGCACGCCGACTGGGAGACCGAGACCGTCCTCGAGGAGTCGCCGATCGACTTCGACGCCGTCCTGTTGGGCGACAATCACGAACCGGGCACCGAAACGGTCGACGACACCTGGGTGACCTACTGCGGGTCGACGGAGCGGGCGAGCGCCGCCGAGGAGACCCCACGCGGCTACAACCTCGTGACGTTCGACGACGGGGTCGACATCCGGCGGCGCACCCTCGACACCCGGCCGTTCGTGTTCGTGTCGGTGTCGCTATCGGCGGGCGAGGGCGCAGAGCGGGTCCACGAGCAGCTCCGGCAGCACGACGTGACCGACGCAGTCGCCGTGGTCGAGGTCACCGGCGAGGGCGAGCCGGTGGCGCCCGCCGCGATGGAGGAGTCGCTGACCGACCGGGGGGCGCTGGTGGCGCGCGTCACCGACCGCCGGGACCGCGAGTCCGACGCCGACCTCGACGTCTCCTTCGCCGACCCCGACGACGCCGTCGCGGAACGGATCCACGATCTGGGGCTGTCGGAAGCCGCCCTCGAGGTCGACGAGACGATCCGCGCCGGGGAGACCGCCGACGCGAACGTTCGGGCGACGGTGGAGGCCCGCGTTGCGGAGCAACTCGACGGGGATCGGGCGGCGTTCCAACCCGCGGCCGACGATTCCGGCCAGGGCGGCGGGAGCGCCGACGAAGCCGACGAAGGCACGAACTCCGATGGCAGTGGTGCCGAGGCTGATGGGCACTCGAACTCCGATGATGGAAGTGGTGTCGAAACCGACGGGCACTCCGACACCGACAGCGGGGACGCCGACGCAACCGACACCGACCGGAACGAAAACGGCGGCTCCGACCCCGACGACCCGGACCGCGCGGCCGACACCCAGGTCACGATGGAGGACTTCTGAATGCGGTTCGAGCACCTCCGCCTTCGGAACTTCAAGCCCTACGCCGACGCCGACCTCGACCTCCGGGACGGCGTGACAGTCATCCACG
>NZ_JAQCNJ010000090.1 GCF_028275055.1 Haloplanus sp. | reverse complement strand
CCCGATCCGCTGAAACGCTCCCGAAAGCTCCCGCAGGCGTTCGAGTCCGACGGTCAACTGCGCACCCCGCTTCGACGACGCGAGTTCATGGACCTCGTCGACGACGACGTGGTTCACGTCCGAGAGTGCCGTTCGTAGCTTTTCGCCCGTCAGCATCGCCTGCAACGTCTCCGGTGTCGTCACCAACACGTCCGGTGGGTCGTCGGCCTGTTTCCCCCGCTGGTACTGTGTGGTGTCGCCGTGGCGCACGTCCACCTCGACGTCGAGATACTCGCCCCACCAGTCGAGGCGGTCTCGCATGTCGCGGTTGAGCGCACGGAGGGGTGTGATATAAACCGCCGAGATTCCGAACCGGTCCTCGGCCCGGTGGATGGCGTCGAACACCGGCAGCATCGCGGTCTCTGTCTTGCCCGTCCCCGTCGGCGCGAGAACGAGCGCGTTCTCGCCGCGTGCGAGCGGCGGAATCGCCAGTCGTTGGGGCTCGGTCGGCGTCGAGAACCCCCGCTCGGAGAGCGCCGACCGAACCCGCTCGCCGAGGTGGGTGAACGCGTCCATCCCCGACGACTCCGTGTCTGACATCGGCGGTTGTAGTTACGCGAGCCGATTAAGCGCACCGTTCGCGGGGGCGTTCGTCTCGGTTCTCAACGACCACAGCCCCGCCCTCCTCACCGTCGTGGGTGGGTGTCGTCGGGCTGGCGCTCGTGTTCGGGGTTGCGGGCTTCGGTGGCGTGACGCGTCAGATCCGCCGGTACGCCCCGAGCCGCGTCCCATCCAGCAGATACGCCTCGCCATCGACCAGCGCCTCGGGGAGCATGGGCGAGAGAAAGGACTGCCCCTTGACGTTGATCCACGTCCCGCCCGACCGGTCGTTGAACGCCGGAAAGACGACCAGTTCCGGCTGCCCCCACGCGAGTGCCGCGGGGTCGACACCGAGGTGGTCGGCGAAGGGTTCGATCCGGAGACGGCCCCGGAGCCACCCCTTTTCGGTTCGGCCACCGCCAACCTCGTCCTCGAGTCTCACCTGCGGGTGTTCGTGCCCGATACAGACCGTCGCCGCGCCAAGCACCGTCCGATCGGGCCAGGTGTGCCCGTGGACAAAGCCCACGTCGCCTCGGCGCAGTCCGCCGGCGTCTGCCACCTCGATCCGGTCACCGTAGGCGTCGGCAACGCCGCCGTCGTGGTTGCCGGGGACAAGCGTCATCGGAACGTCGAGGGCGGCGAGCAGGGTAGCCACCTCGTCGTCGTCGGCGTCGACCGGGTCGCCGATCCGGTGGAGCAGGTCACCGAGAACGACCACCCGATCCGGATCGACATGATCACACAGCGCCAGCAGACGCTCACGCCTGTTGTCGGCGTCGCTCCGGAGTTCGACCCCTCGCTCGTACCGGAGTCCCGCCTCGATGCCGGCGTGGTAGTCGGCGACGACGAGGGCTCGCTCGTCCCCACAGTCGGCCACCGCGGCCGGCGCGTCGGCCACCGGTTCGACAAGCGCCATCAGATGGCCTTCAACCGGTTCTCCGTCGGCTCGTAGCACCGGCCGCTCATGAGTGCGTCCTCGATGGCGTCACCGACCGCGCCAGGGTCGGCCCCGTACTCGTCGACGACGGCCGCGACGACCGCCTCGCGGTCCGCCCCGTCGCCGTCGTCAAGTTCCTCCATCATCTCGACGGTCGCCGTTTCGAGGTTAACGTCGTCGGGCACGCCCTCCGCGTCGTTGTCGCCGCCGTCATCGGCTTCGGCGTCCCCGACCGCCGGGACGCTTTCATCACTCCCCATCGGCGTTGATCCGGTCCCGGCCTCTTCGTCGGGTTCAGCAGCCTCGGTATCGAGCCCTCCCGGTTCCGGAACGTCGATACCGGCCTCACCCGGGTCGTCGACCTCCGCGCCGCTCTCGAAGCCCACGTCGAACTCCGCCTCGACCTCGCGGCGTTCCTCCTCGCCGAGTTCGTAGAGGTCGTCGTCGTCGAAGTCGCCGAGACCGTCGGTCGCATCGGCCGTGTCGGCCGTGTCTGGACCGGGGGCAGCAGACCCGCCTGCCGTGGCCGCCGTGCTGTCATCCGTGGCCGTCCCGTCGGCGGTCGTCCCGGCGTCTGGTTCCGTCGGTGTTGACTCCGGCGACCGGGAGGTCGTCCCGTCGTCGGCCACGACGCCGGTCGTGGCTTCGTCGTCACCGGCGTCGACGGTGGCCGTTGGGGCGTCCGTATCGTCGGCGTCGGCGGTCGTGGTGGCGTCGGCCGACGACGCCGTGGCCCCGGCCGCCGGTCTCTCTGTCTCGGTTTCGGTTTCGGGTCCGTCCGTCACGTCGATGGTCGCACCCGACGGCATCGGCCCGAGTGATTCGGTTCCGGCCTCGTCCGGCGCCACGTCGAGGGCACGAACGGCGTCCCGGTCGCCGGCGACCACCGCCAGTGCGTCGAGTGCTACCTCCCGGACCGCGTCGAGATACACCGTCGTCGTGCCGTAGCGGTCGAGTGCGATGGCGATGCCCGACGCGAGCGCCGCGTCGTAGCCCCGGGCTGTGAGCGCCGCGTCGAGGGCCTCGTCGGACGCGTCGACCGATTTTGCCTCGGCCATGGCCGCCACCCGGCGGAGCGTCGCCTCGGCGGCCGACACCGTCCACCGGTCCCGGGTTTCGCCGTCGACGACAGAAACGCTCTCCGGCCGGACCGACGTGTATATTCGATCGCCGTCGTCCGGTTCGAAGGTTCGGGCCTTGCCGGTGAGTGCGACGAACGCCGGCGGATCGGTCCGCTCGAAAAAGGCCGCCGCGTCGGGTTGGTACTGGCCGGCGTATGAGACGAACGCCCCCGTGGGGTCGACCACCCGCGCCCGGAGAACGTTCTCGTTAACCGACTCCACCTCGGTGAGAACGCCAACGGCAAAGAGGCGGTTCACCCGCGCACCGGTCGGCGTGACGACGTATTTCGGGGCGCGTTCCTCGTCGCTTTTCGCGTATGAAACGGTGGCGTCGTCGAACTCCGCCGCGAAGAGGCGGTGGGCCACCTCGCGGCGGCCGGGCCCGGAGTCGCCGCCGTTCTCCCCGTCGGCGCTCATCGCCCTACCTCCGCGAGCAGTTCCCGTGCGTGGTCGGCCGGGTCCGTGGTGCTCTCCTCGAACGTCTCGGCGTCGAGGTTCGCGCCGTACTCGTCGACCGAGAGCGACCCACGGACACGGAACTCGCGGCCGACGATCCGGTCGCTGATCGCGTCGGCCACCACCTCGCGGTCCATCGCGTCCCGCGCGGCGGCTTTTGCGTCCTCGAGATCGCCCCCGTACACATCGGCCGTGAGATCCGAACCGAGAACGACCGTCACCGTCCCGGTGCCGTCGTCGAGGATGGCCTTCACCCGGAGGTCGTCCTCGCCGTCGACCTCGCCGTGAGCGCGACACTGTCCGTTCTGGACGACCCGCCCACACTCCGGACACCGCTCGATCAGGCCGGACCCGTCCCGGACCTGAATGACGTTGCCGACGAGTTCGACGTCGAACAGACCGCCGCCACCGACGGCCTCGTCGATCCGTAGCCGCGGAGCCGACGCCGGCGTCTCGGTCTCGCGGTCGAGTTGTTCGACCGCTGAAAACTCCGTGACGTTCACCTGCGGGACACCCCGGTACTCGCGGACGTACACGTCGGAGAGGCGGACGGACGCGCCTGCGTCGAGGCTGGCGTGTGGCTCCCAATCGGTGACCGGCAGGCGGGCGCTCCCGTCGGCGACGACACCCGAGAGGATTTCGGTTTCGCCGTCCCGCCCGTCGATGGTCCGGCGTTCGATCTCCTGGACCCGGACCTCGACGGTTCGCCCCCGGTCGCCGGGTTCGAGGTCGATCAGGTCGCGCTCTCCCCCGGAGTCGTAAGGCGTCTCGACCGGGTCGGAGGCGGCCGCGACGGTCGTGTTCGTTCCCAGATTGAGCTCTGCTTCGCCATCCCACTCACGGACGCTGGCGTTGCCGACGGTGATCGAGTCACCGGGGTCGAACTCGACCGGTTCCCACGCAGTGTAGGAAACCCGTCCGCTCTCGTCTGCGAACTCGCCTTCGCGGATGACCTGATCCTCCCCCTGATACCGGATCGACCGCATCCCCTTTGTCAGGACACGGACGGTCACCGTCACGGAGCCGTCCTCGGGCGTCACGTCGGCGACGGACTTCGCCGTCGGCGTCGCCGCCGATCCGTCGTCGCCGCCGTGTTTCCGGCGAATGCTCGCCTTGGCTTCATCGACGGGGACGTTGTACTCGAGCAGGCTCTCCAGATCCGCTTTGACCTCCGCTTTGTCGACACCGAGGTCGGAGGCGAGGTCCTCGGCATGATCGTCGAGTTGCATCGGGTGGTGATTGCGGCGCGGACTCATAAAAACCGTCGCCCCCGCGGGCCGTCAGGTCAAAGCCGTCCCGATCCGTACGACGTGTGTGCCAACGGTGCTTACGGTCACCGGATGCGACGTACTGTTCGCCCACTGGCCGGTCGACCCCGAGACCGTCGACCCGCACGTTCCCGACGCCCTCGACGTCGTGACGTTCGATGGGTCGGCATGGGTGAGCGTTCTCGCCCTCGAAAACCACGGGGTTGGCCCCGGACCGATTCGGCTTCCCCGCGGGCTGGAACGGGGCATCCCACAGCTCAACCTCCGAACGTACGTGACCGCGGGCGGCCGATCCGGCGTTTATTTTCTCTCGCTCGACACCGACAGCCGAGCGGCCGTCACGGCCGGGCGACGGGCGTTCGGGCTCCCCTTTCACCGTGCGCGGATGCGCACGACCCGCCGTGATGGGACGATCACGTTCCGGAGTCGACGCACCGACAGTGAAGCGGCGTTTCAGGCGCGTTACCGACCGGTCGGCGAGCCGTACCGTGCCGAACGGGGGTCGATCGAGTCGTTCTGTATCGAGGAGTTCCACTACCTCTTTCCGGGGACCGAGGACCGCCGTCGGCGGGCGTCGGGTGACCGCGACAGCCTGCGCGTCGGGACGATCGACCGGGAGCCGTGGACGCTCCGGCCGGTCGAGGCAACGATCCGACGAAACACGTTGTTCGAGGCCGCGGGGCTCCCGACCCCGCCGACCGATCCGGTGACACAGTACGCCCCGACCTTCGAGATGCGCGTCGAACCGGTCGAATCGGTCTCCGTGTCCTCGGAGGCCTGAACAGACCGAAAGCGGTTTGATCGGTGGCCCGGAGTGATGGGTATGGAAACCGTCGTCAACGCGGCGACGAGCGTCGACGGAAAGCTCTCGACCCGTCAGCGCCGTCAGGTCCGCATCTCCGGCGACGCCGACTTCGACCGCGTGGATCGGTTGCGTGCGGCCGCCGACGCCGTTCTCGTCGGTGTCGGGACCGTTCTCGCCGACGACCCACACCTCGGCGTCAAATCGGAGGATCGACGGGCGGAACGGCTACGGAACGGGCGGGCGGCCAACCCGGCACGTGTCGTCGCCGACTCCCGCGCGCGAACGCCACCGGACGCGACGGTTCTCGACGACGACGCCGACACCTACCTGCTCGTCTCGGCGGCCGCGCCGACGGACCGACTCGACCGCCTCCGCTCCGCGGGTGCGACGGTGATCGAAGCCGGTACCGAACGGGTCGACCTCCAGACGGCGTTCGAGACACTCGACGCCGAGGGACCCGACCGACTGCTCGCCGAGGGCGGGGGCGAACTCATCTTCTCGTTGTTCGAGGCCGGACTGGTCGACGAACTCAGCCTCTTCGTCGGGTCGATCCTCGTCGGCGGCCGCGACGCCCCGACGCTCGCAGACGGCGAGGGGTTCGTCGACGACTTCCCGGCGCTCGATCTCGTCTCCGTCGACCGCCTCGACGACGGTGTCGTTCTCCGGTACCAGGTCGTGTCCGACTGACGGTCGTGCGCGTTCACGCCAGCGCGACTCAACCGTTAAAGGGATCGGGTGGCTACGTGTAGTATGAGCAGTTCGACCGCGGAACAGACGGAGCCGATCCACGTCGAAGACGAAGCGCACCTCGACGAACTTGCCGGCGATAACGCCGTCGTCCTCGTCGACTACTACGCCGACTGGTGTGGGCCCTGCAAGATGCTGGAGCCCACCGTCGAAGAGGTCGCCGAGGAGACGGACGCGGTCGTCCTGAAGGTGGATATCGACGAGCTACAGGAACTCGCCCAGGACCGTGGCATCCGGAGTGTCCCGACACTTGAGTTCTACGCCGACGGCGAACAGGCCGAGCGTCTGGTCGGCGTCCAGGACAAGGCCGACCTGATCGTCACCATCGACGACCTCTCCTAGCCCGGTCGGCGACAGGGCACGGGCATCCTCCCGTCGGCCGGTCCCGTCCGCACCGCTCGGCCGAGAGTATATACCCTCGGGGACGCTATCCCGGCGTATGATTTCGCTCGACGAGGCCGTTACCGCACGCCTCGAGTCCCACGGCGAGCGCTTCGAGGTACTGATCGACCCCGACGCGGCGCTCGCCATCAAGCGCGACGAGTTCGAGGGGGAACTCGAAGACGTGATCGCTGCCGAGGACGTGTTCGAGGACGCTTCCCGGGGCGACCGGCCGGCGGAGGCGGATCTCGAAGAGGTGTTCGGTACGACCGATCCATTGTCGGTCATCCCCGAGGTGGTCAAGCGCGGCGAGATACAGATCACCGCCGACCAACGCCGCGAGATGCAAGAACAGAAGCGCAAGCAGTTGATCAACCGCATCGCGCGCAACGCCGTCAACCCGCAGATGGACGACGCGCCCCACCCTCCGGAGCGGATCGAACGAGCACTGGAGGAGGCCGGGTTCCAGGTCGATCCGATGGAACGTGTCGAAACACAGGTCGACGACGCACTCGACGCCCTCCGGCCGGTCATTCCCATCCGCTTTGCAGAGGTAACCGTCGCGGTGCAGGTGCCCGCCGACCAGGCCGGGAGCGCACAGGCGAAGATCAGACAGTTCGCCAGCCTCGACAGCGAGGAGTGGCAGGCAAACGGCTCGTGGATCGGCGTACTCACCTTCCCCGCTGGGATGCAAAACGACTTCTACGATCTGGTGAACGAGGTGACGAGCGGCGAGGCCGAAACCCGCATCGTCAAAGACGAAGACGACCTCAACGTCAGGTAGTCCCGCCGACGGCCGGCGGTGGCGATCGGATTATCCCCGCCGGAAGCCGAGCATGAACCCGCCGGTGAAGCCGACGGACACCGACAACGTCGACAGGATCGTCGACACCCAACCCGGCGGGCCGTTCGTCGCGCCCTCACCCGTTTTCAGGACGCCGGCCGACAGCGCCGCCCAGTCGACGGTCAGGATCTCCCGTGACTCCAGAAACTTGAACAACGCCAGTTCGAGGCCGACGATGACCGCGATGACCTTGGCCAGTTTCTTGGCCGCGAAGCCGATGATCCCGCCGATCATGGCGCCGCCGCCGAACTCGATCCCCAACTGTTGTGGATCGATCCCCAGTTGTAACGCGTAGAGTAACCCCTCCATACGACGCAGTGAGTCGGTCGTGGTTAAGTCGTTTGTGGCGTTCCGGGGGTTACGGTCGCCCAACCACACCGTCCAGAAAGGCGATCTGGTGGGCAACGGCCGTCTCGAACGCCTCGCCGAGGGGGTCGACGTGTCCGACCGGGAGTCGGAGGAGCGCCGCTCCGTCGATCCGGTCGGCGGCGGTCGCGGCCGTCTCGGGGGAGACGAGGTCGTCCTCGCCGGCCACGACCACGAACGTCGGGCAGTCCACGTCGCCGACATCGGTGATCGGCCGGTACCGAAACAACGCGAGGATGCCCCGCGCCGGCGTCGCGTTCGCCCAGTCGCTCTCCCGGGGGATCAGGTCGAGATACGCGTCGCCGGCCGGCCGACGCGGCAGGAGACCGAACTCCCCCACGCCGCCGACGATGGGGACGGTCGTCGACCGACCGAGCGGGGAACCCAGTCGGTCGCGTCCGCCCGACCGGAGTGCACGGGAGAGATAGCCGAGCGAGCGCTTCCGGGCGAACGACCGCCCGTCGAGAAACGGTGCGACGGCCACCGCGGCGGCGACGCGGCGCGAGGCCGCGGCCGCCGCGAGGGCATGCCCGCCGCCAAGGCCGTGTCCCCACACCACGACACGGCGTCGCTCGCCGTCGAGACGGCGAACCCGGTCGACCGCCGCTTCTATGTCGGCCGCCTGCGCGACCGGGTCGATCGCGGTGGGGCCTGTCCCCTCGTTCTCGCCGACTCCACGGTAGTCGACGGCGAGGGCGGCGTAGCCCGCGCGGGCGAACCGCTCGGCGTATCGTGTGTACCCGAACGTCGCCTCGGCGGCGACGTCGGGTGCCAGCACGACCACCGGTGGTGTGGCCGGTCGATCCGGCCGGTAGAACTGCCCTCGACACCGCGTCCCTTGGCTCTCGAAGGTCAGCGCCGTCGTCGCAAAGTCGAACCGGTCCGGCCGTCGGTGGGTCGTGCTCGGGTTCGCCATCTCAGCCGTCGCTCGGATCCTCGTCCAGCGTCTCCAGCACCTTTGTCGAGAACTCCGTCTCGGAGAGCCGGTAGTTGAGCAGTCCCTCGAACCATTCGGCTTCCGCATACCACGTGTTCAACACGTCGTCCTCGAACCGGAGAACGGTCGCCTCGACCCGTGTCGGTTCCCATTTGTCCTCTCTCGCAAGGTCGAGGAGGCCGTTCAGCGCCGTCCCCATCTCCATGTGGTCGACCTCCTCGCCCGGAAGCGAGGTGATGTACGAGAGTTCGACGGGGTCGATTCTCTCGATTTCGTGGATGTCGATACCGAAATTTCGCAGTTCGGTTTCCAGTTCGGACGCGTCCATGGACCTCGTTGCGTCTCGGTGAGCAAAACCCTTGCCGGATGGTCACGGGGGAGTGAAAAGCGGGGCGGACGGCCGGTCAGTCCGCGCCGGGCTTCGGACCGAGGCCGCCTCGGTCGATCATCGGGACCGAGGTGTTCGACTCCGTATCGGGCGTCGGCTCGGGTCGGTCCCGCCGGCCGTCTGTCGTCGGGCCGGTTCCCGAACGGGGCTGCAACGGGATGATGGGGTCGATGGTGGTTTCGGTGCGGTTCTTTCGGGTCGTGCGTCGGGATGTGCTCATTGGGGTGTGTCGTATGCTGGGTCAGTTGTGTGACTGCACCTCGTCATCGAACCATGGTCAGCATACGGGTGCGACGCGTTGCATCGTACCCCGATCAACACGCCCCTCGGTAATAAACCTTCATGATCGATAATGTTCCAGCACGGACTACGATGCCACGACGCTCGACTGGCGTCGGTGTGCCGAGAATCCCGGCCGTGTATCGCTCCCCGCCTCTGGAACCGGCCTACGGTTCGTCCGTGAGGGACCCCGTGACCACGATCCGACGAGGCCGGCCGCCGGGTGCGGGACGCTTACTGCCGTCACCGACGACGTGTGTCCGGGGCGAATCACCGTACCGCGTCGGCGGCCGCGACCAGTTTTTCAACGCGGTCGACCACGACGGGGGTCCCCGCCTCGCCGGCCAACACCGGCACGTCACCCGTCTCTCCGAGCGGCGTCGAGTGTTTAACCGCCACATCCGCGAGCAGTGCCGCGTCGGCGTCGATGCGTTCGTGTAGTCGCATCGTCTCGTGTGCCTGCGCCTCCAGAACCCCCTGATCCGAGACCCGGGCTCCGGTGTGGACGTTGACGCGGACGAACGACGCGTCCGTCGCGGCGGCGACGGCAACGGCTCCCGGCCCGCCGTTCCGGAGTACGTTTACCCCGACCGGGCGGTCGGTCACCGTCCGAACCGTCCCGACGGCCGCGGTGAGGTCCGCGACGACGTGTCGCGGGACCGGGTCGGGATGAAAGGGTGTGTCGCCGAAGTTCTCCACCAGTAGCGCGTCGACGCCACCGGCATCGAGACGCTTGGCGTCCCGACGGACCGCCTCGTGGATCGCCTCACGGCCCCCGTCGGCGTTGTAACGGGGCGCGCCCGGCAGCGGCGGGAGGTGGACCATCCCGACGACCGGACGCTCGGCACCGAAAACGGCTGTCGGGCTGTCGTGTCCATGTGTGGCGTCGCGGTCGGGGACTCTTAAACGCTCCCCGGCTTCGTCACATCACTCACACAGCCCGGCGGGGTCGGCGTCGAGAATCTCCCACTCGTGGCCCGGGAGGAGTCGGTCTGCGCGTTCGACCACCTCGGTCGCGCTTGCCCACCACTCGAACTCGTTCATCGCGAGTCCCCGGACCAACCCCGCCGCGACCGCCTCGCCGTCGTCGGGTGCGTTCTCGAACGTCGGCACCGCGTCGACGGCGACGACGGTCGTCCCCTCGCCTGTCTCGACCGCTACCGACTGGTGGCCAACGGTGTGGCCCGGCGTCGGGAACGCCGTGACGCCCGGACAGATTTCGGTCTCCCCCTCGACGGGCGTCAGATCGACCGTCAGCCACGGGGGCGTTCGTCCCAGCGACGTGGCGTCGTAGCGCTCGGCGTGCATCGCGTAGGGGGCGATGGCGTACTCCAGTTCCCGGCGCTGGACGTACACGTCGGTGTCCCCGTCGAAGCGACCTAAGTTGTAACAGTGATCCCAGTCGAGGTGGCTGAGAACGACGGCGTCGACATCACCCGCCTCGTACCCCTCGGCCGCGAGAACCGCGTCGAGGTTCTGTCCCGGCCTGCGGTGGGGGTCATATGAGGGGTGGTAGTCGGCCATCAGATCCACCGGCCCGAACCCCGTGTCGATCAGCACCGTCTTTTCGGCCGCAACCACAAACACCGTCGACGGCGCCTCGACGACCCCGGACCGGCCTTGGACCAGTACGCTCGCGTCCACGACAAACGACCCACAACAGCGCGGTGTAACCGTCGGCGTCATGTGTGTCGGTCATCCGGCGCACGGATAAGCGTACACGCCGACCGACCCTGTTGTGACGAATCGGGTGAAAAGCGACGACACCTTCCCGTCTCGCCCCTAAAAAAAGGTATGGAGTACGATATTGCATCCGACGAATCCGTGAGCACGGCCGTGGTCCGCGCCGCCAGCGCGGCCCGTGGCCTCGAACAACGCGCCCTCCGTCCGCTCGCCGACGTGCTTGACCCCGACGCGCTGAACGCAGTGTTCGACAGCAAAGCGGACGGGACGGCCAGAATCGGCGGACATCTCGACTTTGTCTACGCCGCCTGCCGGGTGACGATCGACAACGGCGAGTATCTCACCCTCGAACCGATCGACACCGCGTTCGGTCCGGACCGGATCGACGCCTGATCAGGCCTTGGGGTCGCGGGCGGTCACCAACCCCTGTGACATGAGGCGTCGGGCGACCACGACCAACCCGTTTCCGAACCCCTCGCCGAAGATGGCCTGTTCGTTTTTGCTCCCGAGCATGATCGAACTGACGAGAATCGTCGACCGGTCGACGAGAAGCAGCCGACCGATCGCCGTCTCGTCGTTGTCGGCGCCGCGAAGCCACCCCAGTCCCGACAGAAACGTCGTGGCGTCGGGCACGGTCTCGTGGACCCGTTCTTCTATGTGCTCGGTCAACGCGCCGATAACGAGTTCGATCCCGTCGTCGAGGTCGTTGAGCGTCTCGACGATGTCGTCGGTCAGTAACGACTCGTCGCCGAGAACGAGAACGACCTCCTCGGTCGCCCCCTCGATGAGTTCCTCCGTCCGGTTCTCGACCGCCCCCTGTCCGGTCAACGCCCACACCTGCTGGGCGGTGGAGTCATCGCTCGTCTCGACGGTCCCGACGGTGTCGAGGGCGGTGTGGAGGCGTTCGACACGGTTGTCGTACCGGTCCCGGATCGTCTCGGCCGCCTCCTCCAAGGGGACGGCTCGGAACTGCTGGGGGCTGGAGTGTTGGATCTCGACGAGTCCTTGGGCCTCCAACACCCGAATCGCGTCGTACACCCGCGTCCGCGGCACCTCGGTCAGTTCGCTCAGCCGCTTCGCCGTCCCCGTCTCCAACCGGGAGAGGCCGACGAAACAGCGCGCCTCGTACTCTTTCAGGCCGAGTTGTTGGAGGACCTCGATTGCTTCCTCCACGCTTTCACTAGTAGTCATGTGTCCCAACCCCCGGGAGTGCCCGGGACTTCTCTTGATGTCCGCTCCCTGCACGTATAGTTATTGTCACTCTACCGGTGACGATCAGACAGTCCCACGGTGGATGGCTCCACGGAAGCGCGTGGCAGACGGCTCCCGGGTGGCCGGGGCGATGCGGTCGTATCACCCGCCGGTCACGCCGTCGTCCCGGGATCTGATGCGTGCCCGGCCGCCGAAAAAGTAACTCGGTTAATCACAAAAAACATATACGGTCACGGTTCAACCGGCAATCCGGCGCGCGGCCGAGTGCTGTGTCCCAACCACAACCTCCCGCGTGTCGCTCCGGTCACTCCGTGGCCGGATTCGGAGACACACGATCGATGCCAACCGACCCAATCGAGAACCCCCGTTCCGTCGCCGTCGAACAACTCGAACGGTTCGGGCTGAGTTCCTACGCCCCGCGGACGTACGTCGCACTCGCCGGCCTCGGCACGGGGACCGCACGGGATGTGAGTCGCGTCTCGGAGGTGCCCCGAACGCGGGTGTACGACGCCGTCGACGAACTCCAAACCCGGGGGTTGGTCGACGTCCAGCGATCCTCGCCCAAACGGTTCTGGGCCACCTCCGCCGAGACGGTCAGTCGGGCGTTCGAACGCGAGTTTCGGCGGCGAACCGACGACCTACGGGCAGCACTGACCGCAATCGAACCCGAGAAGCGCCGCACGGAACAACGGGGCGTCTAGACCGTCGAGGGCCAAACTGCCGCCGCCGCCCGACTGTGTGGCCTCTTTGCGGAGGCCGAGACGGAAATCGTCTACATGACCGTCGCGGACCTTCTCACCGAGGACCTGATCGACGAACTCCGCGCGGCCGCGGCACGCGGCGTCTCGATCGAACTCGGGGGGCTCTCCGACGGCGTCCGGAAACGGATCGAGACGGAAGTCCCCGCGGCGACGACGTTCGAGTCGATGTGGATCTGGTCCGACACGCCGGCCGGGCGACTCGCGATGATCGACCGCCGGCAGACGCTCGTGAGCGTTCTCGTCGACGACGGGGTGGCCGGCAACGGCGGGGACTCGGAGACGGTCATCTGGGGTGCAGGCGACACCAACAGCCTCGTCGTCGTGTTGCGGGCGCTGTTCACGTGGCGTCTCGGCGGTGAGGACCGGGACAGGGATGTAGACTGAGGGTGTGAGGGCGGCCGACCGACTGCCCATCCCGAGACGCGCGTGACACCGGCTTCCGTCTCGGTCGCCTGCCGGACGCTCCGGGCTATCCGGGGCGCCACGGGCAAAGGGCGGTGATATTTCAACCGTCGGCGCACAGAAGCAGACTGAATGTACCTCGTGATCGTCGGTGCGGGCGACATCGGGACGCCGCTTATCGACATCGCGACCACGAGCGGTAACGAGGTCGCCGTCATCGAACGTGACGAGGCGCGCGCAGAACGGGCGTCGAGACAGTACGATTGTCTGGTGATCAACGACGACGCCACGACAAAGGAAACGCTGCGGGACGCCGGAACGGAACGGGCCGACGCGCTCATCTCGACGACGGACCAGGACGCCACGAACGTCATGGTCTGTCTGCTGGCACAGGAACTGGAGGTGCCAACCATCGTCTCGGTCGTCCACAACCCCGAACACATGAGCGTATTCAAACAGATCGGCGTCAACACGATGCAGAACCCACAGCACCTCATCGCGGAGTATCTCTACCGGGCGGTCGAGCGCCCCTCCATCGTCGACTTCATGCGCATCGGCGAACAGGCGGCGGTGTTCGAAATCGCCGTCGCGACGCACCGATCAGGGGCAAGACACTCCGGGAGGCAAACGACGCGGGCCTCATCGGCGGGCAGACGCTGATCGTCGCCATCGAACGCGACGGCGAGGGTGACCCGATCACGCCGCGTGGCGACACACGCATCGAGACGGGGGATCTGCTCACGGTCTACTCCGGCGAGGGGGCGACCGCCGACGTGACCGACCTCTTTGGCCACACCGAGGACCACGGCTAACATGTCCGGGCGGCCCAACGGCCAGGTTTCGACCGATCTGAAGATCATCGCCCGGGATGTCGGCTCGCTTCTGTTGATGGAGGCCGGCCTGATGACGGTCACGGCGGCGGTCGCGCTCGGGTTTCGGGAGTTTCACGCCGCCGTGGGCTGTCTCGTCGCCGGCGGCGTGACCGCCGGTGTCGGCGCGCTTGCAAACCGGGGCTTCGGAGACACCCCCCCACCCAAAATGAAACACGGCATGGTTATCGCCGCAGGTGGCTGGTTCGCCGTCGCCACGTTTGGCGCACTCCCGTTTCTGTTGACCGCGTGGTTCACGCCACCCGCGGCGATGGACGCGTTCGTCCCCGCCGGGGCCGACACGAGTGCGTGGGCGCCGATCCGGGTCGGCACCACGACGACGTTTTCCAGTCTCGCGTACTTCAGGAACCCGCTCCACGCCGTTTTCGAGAGCATGAGCGGGTGGACCGGGAGCGGCCTGACGATGGCGGTGCATGAACCATCGCTCCCGCGGGCGATCCAGTGGTGGCGGTCGGTTATCCAGTGGATCGGCGGCGTCGGCGTCATCGTTCTCACCGTCTCCATCCTCGCGCGACCGGGCAGTGGGAGCTACGCCCTCTACCGGAGCGAGGCCCGCGAGGAGAAGATCCACCCGAGCATCGTCTCCACCGTCCGGACGGTCTGGAAACTCGTCGTCGGGTACACGGTTCTCGGCGCTGCTCTGTTGTTCGCGGCCATCCGTGGAAGCGAGAGCGAGTACGCGCGGTCACTCTCTCCCGGGGAGGCCGCGTGGCAGGCACTCAACCACGCAATGACCGGGCTTACGACGGGTGGGTTCTCCGTTACCGACAACTCCATCGCGACGTACAATTCGCCGCTCGTCGAGGCCGCCCTCCTCCCGATCATGATCCTCGGCGCCATCGCCTTTCCCGTCCACTACGTCGTTCTCCGGGGTCGGTCGGTGAGCGAACTGGCCGCCGACCTGCAGACGCGCTGGTTGTTCGTTCTCCTCGGACTGGGTGTCGTTGCCCTCTCGGCGCAGAACGTTCTTTCCGTTCCGGTGGCCGCCGACGCGTTCGCCACCCGGTCGGCTCTCCCGTTCTCGACCTCGGTGCTTGGCGGCGCGGAACACGACGCGATCCGGGACTCGACGTTCCAGTGGATCAGTGCGCTGACCTGCACCGGGTTTCAGTCCGCCCCGATCGGCCGCTGGGTCGCCGGTGCCAAGGTGATGATCGTCGGTGCGATGACGCTTGGCGGTGCCGCCGGGTCCACCGTCGGCGGTATCAAGATCGTCCGAGGGTACACCGTTGCCCGCGGTATCGTCTGGCAGTTCTCCCGCGTGTTCCTCCCGCGAAACGCCGTCGTGACCGCCCGCCTTGGCGACCGCACGCTCGACCGTACGGCCATGGAACGGGAGTTCGGCGAGGCCGCCATCGTCACGATCCTGTGGCTGCTCTTTCTCGCCGCCGGCAGCCTCGTTCTCGTCAACGTCGCCGGCCCCGACTTTGGCTACGCCGACGCGTTGTTTGAGGTCGCCAGCGCGCAAGGGAACGTCGGCCTCTCCACGGGCATCACCGGCCCGACGATGTCGCCGGTCGTCGAGGCGATGTTCGTTCTCAACATGTGGGTCGGTCGGTTGGAGATCATTCCGGTGCTCGTGTTTCTCCGTGCCGGGCTGTACGGGCTGGATCCGTAACGACCGGGCCGGCCCGGCCTCAGCCGTCGGCCTGCACTTCGCCGAGAAACGTCCAGTGGTGGTTCGTGCCGCCGTCCAGTAGCGTCTCCTCCCTGACGTGGTAGAGGTAGGGGCCGTGTGGACAGTCCGGACAGCCGCCGGCACAGGGCTGGCGTTTCACCACCTCGGTGTAGCCGTCGCGTTCGGTCACCCGAACAACGTCCTCGCCCGGCCCCGGATCGATCGGCGACCCCGGCTCCCGGCGGTGCTGGAGCAGTTCCTGAGCGTGGACGACGACGTTTCGGAGTTCCTCGGCCGTACACCCGTGAAGCTCCGTCGCGAGGCCGTCGGGCAGTCCGTCCGGCGGGGTCGGCTCACTCGGGTGGTCGCTCATACCCGCCGGTTCGCCCCCGAGACGTATAAGCCGCGACCCCGACCGCTCACTCGTTCCAGAACGCGCCGGTGAACATCACGAACACCGGGATGATCTCCAACCGGCCGATCCACATCAGAAAGATCATCAGGAGTTTGCTTGTCGCCGGGAAGTCGAGGTAGCTTCCGAACGGTCCCAGAAAGCCGAATCCCGGACCGATGTTTCCGATCGTCGCGAGGCTTGCGCTGATCGCTTCGAGTGTCGTTATTTCGAGGCCGACACGGCTCGCATCGAGCATGATGAGCGCCGTCGACACGCCGAAGGTGAGCAGATACAGCATCGTGAAGCCGTAGATGGCGCGGATCACATCCTCTCCGACGACGTACCCGCCGAGACGCACCGGCTTGACCGCGTTCGGGTGGGCTGTGGTGAACAGTTGTCGACGGATCCCCTTGATCACGACCAGCCACCGGACGACCTTGACGCCGCCACCGGTCGACCCCGCGGACCCACCGATAAACATCGCAAACAACAGGAGTCCCTGTGCGGTCGTCCCCCACTGCACGAAGTCGCTCGTCGCGTACCCAGTCGAGTTCAGTAGCGAGGCGATCTGGAACGTGGCCTGTCGGAGCGAGTTCTCGAGGACACCCTCCGTGGCACCCCCGAGTTCGAGAACCGGCGCCGATCCCGTGAACAACAGCCCCCAGACGATGAGTATCACGCCGGCGTTCGCGCCGAGATAGGCCTGGAGTTCGCGGTCTTGGAGAAACTCGGCGTAGTCGTCCTGCACGAGCAGGTAGAAGAGTCCGAAGTTCATCCCCGCGACGAGCATGAACGGGATAACGGCCCATTGAACGGCCGGGGAGAACGCCGCGATGCTGTCGGCTTCGGGGGAGAACCCCCCCGTCGGCAGCGTCGTGAAGCCGTGTGCGACGGCGTTGTAGACGCCCATGTTCGGTGCCACCCCGGCGTAGTGGAGCGCGAGCAGGATACAGACGTACAAGATCGTAAAGCCGAGGTAAAACAGCCAAAGAAGCCGTGCGGTCTCTGCGATTTTCGGCGTCAACTTCTGGAGTTCCGGCCCCGGCGCTTCGGACTCGATGAGTTGTGCGCCGTTTACCGCCGCCTCGGGAAGGATGGCAACCATCAGGACGATGATCCCCATGCCCCCGAGCCACTGGGTGAGCTGTCGCCACATCAACAACGCGTGGGAGTGGCGGTCGGTCGATATCTCCCCGAGAACCGTCGCCCCCGTGGTGGTGAACCCCGACATCGATTCGAACAGCGCGTTGACCGGATACCGGAGCGTCGATTCGGTGCCGTAGCCCGCGATCAGATACGGAACCGCCCCGATGACCGCGACGGACCCCCACGCAAGCGCCACGAGAAGAAGCGCCTCGCGGGCGCCCAGTTCCGGGTTGTCGTCGAGACGTTCCAGTCCGATGCCGACCACGACCGTGATACCGAGCGACAACAGGAAGACGACCGTATCCTCACCGTATACGAGGCTGATCGCCAACGGGACGAGCATCGCGACGGCGAGATACTTGATCACCGTGCCGGTAAGGGCGACGCTCTGTCGCCAGTCGATCCGTACCGACATCACCGATCACAGTCCATTACGCTTCGGTGTCACCGCCGACTCGCAAAAACCCCTTGTTCTGTTGTTCCGGAGCGGTCGACGGTTCGTGACCGGCTGCCTTCGGTACCCCGGTTTCGGCGAACGCGACACCGTGATATCCCGGCCGGCCAACGGTGTCGCCCCGGGGGCCCCGTTCGTCGGCTGCGGGTGGTCGCTCCGATGACCACGCCGTTTTACAGGCCGGAGACCGACTCGTGGCTGAGCCGATCCGCACGAACGCGTTCCGTGTCGACCGCGATTTCGAGGAGTTCCGCCCGGTCGGACCCGACGACGGCGGCGCACACCGACACGGCTCCACCTCACACGTGGTCGCCGCCTCGCTTGGAACGGGCGCGTGGATGTCCCTGCGGCGCAAGCAACGTCGCCGGTCATCGGTTCGGCTTTCGCTTCTGATCGGGGTGGTCGGAAATAAACACGCTCGTGTCGTCCGGGACGTCGTCGGTCACCCACGAGTTCGCGCCGATGCTCACGTGATCCCCGATGTCGATCGGCCCGAGGATGTTGCTGCCGGCCCCGATGACGACGTGATCGCCGATATCCGGGTGGCGTTTGTAATCTTTCGCCAGCATGTGTTCCTTTCCTTCCTGTTCCTCGAAGTGGAGTGCGCCGAGGGTCACGTTCTGGTAGACCCGCACCCACTCACCGACCGTCGCCGTCTCGCCGATGACGACGCCGGTCCCGTGATCGATGAAAAAGTGGTCCCCGATCTCCGCGCCCGGGTGGATGTCGATCCCCGTCTCGCCTTTCGAGTACTCGGCGAGTTCGCGCGCGTACGCGAACTGCTCGGCCTCGTAGAGAACGTGTGCGACGCGGTGGGTCAGGATTGCGTGAAAGCCGGGGTACGACCGGATGATCTCACAGTAGCTTTTCGCCGCCGGGTCGCCCTTGTACGCGGCCTCGGCGTCCCGTTTGAGCGTGCTTCTGATCGTCGGCAGTCGGTCGAGCGTCCGGTCGACGATGTCGGTCAACCCGGCCGCGTTGCGGTCGGAGTAGGCCGTGATGCCTTTCAACATGCACGTGCCCAGACTACTCAGGCGACCGCGCGTCTCGTCCGGGTCGTTCAAGAGGTCCGTCCCGTTCCAGCAGCGGGGGAACAAGAGCCGCCTGAGATGGAGCGGTTCGTCACGTAGAAAATCGCGGCGTGGATACGTCCGCGAGGTGTCCGTCGGGAACGGCGATTCGTCTACCCCGTAGGAGTCGACGAGTTCTCTGTGTGCGTCCCCGGCGTACTCGTACAACATGCGTGTTGGGGTTCAGGCCGTCAAGCACCGTAACTGTTTTACCTCTTTTCGCCCGCCGGCGGGTCGAACGCTCCCGGTCGCCCGGCGAGTCAGCCTGCAACCGGTGGGTGGCATCATAACGGAACGTGGCGCGACGGATGCGACACCTTATCCCCGACCGCGACGAGATAGCCGCCACTGTCGGGGACAAACCATCGGACATAGACAACTGTATGAAATATTTCGCCAGCACGTGGATTCGGTTTGCAGACCACCATAGACCAACCGTCGCACGCGCGGTTGCTCTCGCCGCCTTCGTCCGGTGGCATACGGTAGACTGCCCTCCACTCATCGCCGTTGAGCTTGATACTCTCCTCGTCGTCGCCCGTCGTCCGGTTCGTGTTCGACGTGTCGACGTAGGCGTAGTCCTTTCTGGCCTTGGCATCGTGGCGGATAGTGAAACCCTCTATCCTGTGGAACCCGGTCGTGGCATCCTCGCACATCGCGGCCTGTCGACATCGATCACCCCACGGTGACCGACGACACCCCGCATCAGGCCCGTTGGTCCGACGGAGTACGCGCCGAGCGGTAGCCACCGGGCGGTGCAACGCACACGGCGAGTCCGGCTGGAACCGGGGACAGTTGGACGGGTGAGACGCGGGTCGAGCGCGTCCCCGCGGTGACGGCACCGAGTGCACCGACGTCTCTTCGACATCGGCACAGGTGACGCCATTACCCTCCAACGGCCGTCGCCGCCGCCACAACCCGCCAGCGGTAGCGAACACGCTCCGGCGCCTGATGCGGGAACACGACCGGTACTCGTGGCTTCGGTCCGTCACCCGGTCACTCGTCGGAGCAGCATCACAACGCTGTTCCAGTCCACTATGTCGAGGATAGCGGCCGTAAAAATGAGTATCGCGAAAAGGCCGAGAACTGCCCCGACTATCAACAACAAACCTCCCCGACCGGCCTTTCTCAACGCGGCGTTTCCTGGCTCGTTATTCATCACCGTCAGGCGACATTCCTCAGATGTCATGACCGCATCCGCATCCGAATCCGCATCCGTGGTTGCTTTCTCCGGTATCGTGGTGGTTTTCCCGACAACCGTGACTTTCTCGCCAACGTCGATTGTTCCCTCGCGCAACTCGATAGGCTTCGTGATTTCGCCTACTGCAGATGTGTATGCTGATGGTTCCACCTCGAGTCTCTCATCGGCAGTTCGGTCCTCGATCGCTTGTTTCGTGGTTGGTGTCCTCGTCGTCGTATCTAGCGAGAAACTCTCTTTGTCAGGATCAACAAGGACCGTCGCGGTCCCATCGGAAACGATGAATGGACTGTACTTTGTGTCGGCGTCAATACGTCCCTGACCGCTACCCCGTACCACCTTGTTGATATCATACTCGTATGCCACACACTCCTTATTTAGTATCGGTGACACAACGGTGTCATTCGGCTGGGTCGGGCGAACACGACCTTGGATCTTCACCGGGTCACCGGCTATGATAGCCTCATCGATCGGCATCGAATCCGTGGTTACTATTCCCCACCAGTCTCTCACACAGTTGACCCCGCTAGTCGTCGCGTACAACCCCGCCCAAGCCGCTATGGTTCCAAACAACAGTTCAGTCAAAAGTCCCTCAACGATCAACACGAAACCCCCAGGCAACGTTATCACCATAACACCGTCTCACAAGCATATTTTATTCGTTTATACCCATTCTAATGCACACATCGAACACACAGTTAACGGGTTGTCATCTATTCCAGCCGCTGAGGACGTATCGAGTGACGTTCACGATATTGTGAACCGACACGTCGTCGTGGTGTGGACGCCGCCACCGACCACTCGGGCGCTCTCTGCCGTTCTCGTTTCGTTGTTGGTCGTCGGGGGCGGGGCGTCGAACGCCGCCGTGAGGTGGCCGACACCCCACGGCTCAGTCGCCTGTGTGGCCGCGCGAGCGTCCTCGAAGCCGTGCCAAGCGTCCGGATATGGCCACGACACCCCGCGCCGCGCCGATGTGCCCGCCGCGGCGTTCACCGCCACCGTCACGCCGACACCTCCATGGAAAAAAGACGGGTTGCAACGCGGCCGCTCACCGGCGGTGAATAAGTTAAGAAGGCACAGATGTTCGTTACTCGGAGCCGAACATATGGAACATCATTAGCCAGCTTGCAGGCTTTATCATTATATCAGAATTTATATCCGGTAATCGTGGAGACATTCGAGGGTTACCGATATATTCCGTGTGACCGGCTGCATATCTCGCTACAGCTCACCGTCAGTGATGGTAGTTACGGTGGGCCCGCGGCGACGAAGATGCGCCGGTAGTAGGATTTCACCTATTCACCGATCAAGAGGATCTATTAAGTTCTCGACTTTGACCAAGGGGGGTGGTCTTGATGGGGTGACACACCCCGGATTTCCTAAGTTCTCGACCACCAACCTCGAATCATAACCGGCAATGATGCGGTCGATCTAAACGAACTCGACCAACACACGCTGAGAGAGGTGATGCGACTCGTCGAGTCTTACTCGGTCGTTACCTCAGATGAGGCGTATCATGAACTCGACAGCTATCGACAAGGCAAAAAGGACGCATACACGAACGTCGCTGCAGTCTTGTCGGACTGGATCGATGATCTTGAACAATCCTGATGATCGATCCTTTACTTTCGGCCGGTGAGTAGACGATATAGACGCTGACGAGATCTATTTCGGCTTGCGGTCGTTAAGCAAAGGATGGGTATTTACTAAACTCCTTGCCCACATGGGCGTAACCTCGATCTTTTAAATACCCACGTACCGTGGGCGAATCTATGTCCACAGCCGCCTACGTTCGGGTTTCGACTGCGGACCAAAACCTTGACCGACAGCTCGAAGCGACTCACGAATACGCTGTC
>NZ_JAQCNJ010000089.1 GCF_028275055.1 Haloplanus sp. | reverse complement strand
ACGGGTCGAGGCGGAACCACAACGGCGGTCACTCGCCGCGCTGTCGGTACCAGACCCGCTCCCCGACCGGCGACCCATCGTCCACATCCAACCGCCTGAGAAACAGGTCGCGGACGGCAAGCGTGACGACGAGTTCGACCGGGTCGTCGTCCGGTGGCCGGACCGTGACGACGCAGTGTCCGTCCCGGCGGTCGACCGACTCGATGGTTCCGACGGACCACCGGTCGGCGTGGTGGCTCGGCCGTTGGGCGTGGATTCGGTCGTGGTTCACGGATCGGCCGGTTCCGCAAGCGGTTCGTCGACGCCCAGTGCGTCGGCGCTGAACGTCCAGAGTCGCTCGGCAGCGTCGGTGTCGCGGGCGGCGGTCGAGGGGAGCGTTGGCTGTTGCCCGGAGAAGTACCGACCGGAGATATCGGCGGTACGAGGCGAGACGGCGACGAACAGGAGTTCCGCCGCGCCGTCCGCGACGGACGTGACGCCGGGGACGGCGTCGAGTGCCCCGACGAGTCGCGGCAACGGTCCGGGGAGAAAACGGCTGAACCCGCTGCCCGGAATCGCACCGGGGTGGATGCTGTTCGAGGTGATGTCGCGGTCGTCGGCCGCGAGTCGTCGGGCGAGTTCGGCACCGAAGAGAACGTTCGCGAGCTTCGAGTGGCTGTACGCCCACAGTCCGGAGTAGGACTCGACGCGCCCGACGCGGTCGAGATCAAGCGATACACCGTTGTGGGCCGCGGACGCGGTGGTGACGACGCGGGCCCCATCCCGGAGGTGGTCGAGGAGATCGGCCGTCAGCAGAAAGGGCGCGAGGTGGTTGACGTGAAACGTCCGTTCGACCCCAAGATCGGTCAGTCGTCCGTCTCGAAACAGTCCGCCGGCGTTGTTACAGAGAACGTCGAGACCGTCGGTTTCGGCGCGGACGGTGTCGGCCAAACCACGAACCGACGCCACGTCGGCGAAGTCGGCCGCCACGAACGTCGCGTCGGCCCCGACCGCCGCAAGGTCGTCGACGACGGCCGCGCCGGCCGTCTCGTCCCGTCCGTGAACGATCACGTCGGCACCGAGTCGACCCAGCGCAAGCGCGGCCGCTCGCCCGATCCCGCTGGTCGATCCGGTTACGAGCGCCTGCATCCCGGTGCAGTCGACGTTCGCGACCCCCGCAATCGCTTCCGGCGGTTCACTCATAGGTCGAAAGAGGGACTCCACGAACAAAACGGCCCGCACGCGGTCGGTGGAACTCACCGGCGGCGGGCAGCGGTCGCCCGATCACGGTCTCCCGGCCACTCGCGGACGCGAACGGTCAACCCGGCGTCGCGGAGTCGGTCTGCGAGTGTAGCGCCGATCCCCGAGGCGGGAGTGGTTACACCACCGGACAGCGGCGAGTCGACATCACCGCGAACCAGACACATCGCGGCCTCACCGAGCATCCGTGCGGTGGCACCGTATCCGGGACCCCGGTCGGCGCCGATCACCCCTTCAACCACGAACGGGCCGTCCACCGCCGTCCCCCGACCGAGAATGCGGACGGTGAAATGACCGCGCTCCGCCGCCGTTCTCGTCGGCCCGTCTCCGGGATCCGGGAAGACAAAGCGGCGCAGGCCGTCACGGACCGGACCGACGGACATCGCGGCCGTGCCGACGCCGAGTCCCGCGGCGACAACGCCAGCGAGCGCCGCACCGCCGAGGCCGCTCCCGGTGGGGACCACCTCGGTGCAAGGGAACTCGCGGCCCCACGGGTAGCCGAGCAAGGCGTTGCTCCGCCGGACCACCCGCTCGTTCACGGGAGCCATCGGCGACGGAGCCGTCCAGATGGGGCGCAAGGCGTCGCGCCGTGGATACCGTTGCTCGCCCGGATCGACCCCGTTCCGTTCGCCGGCCGGTGCCAGCGAGTATGGGTTCCGGACGGTGTCTCTTGCGACCGGATCCGTCGTCGTCGCCTCAAACACCGCGGCCACACTGGCGAGTGTCCCGCCGCTGACCCCGCCGGGGCCGTTCTCCAGATAAATCCGAACCATATCACACGGCGTTCCGAACTCGTCGGTCGCGAACGACTGGACGAGCGCGGTGCCAAGATCGGCGGGGACGGAGTCGAAGCCACAGCCGTGGACGAGACGGGCGTTTGCGTCGACGGCCTCGTCGTGGTAGCGGCCGATCATCTCCCGGACCCAGTTGATCTCGCCGGTAAGATCACAGTAGTCCGTCCCAGCCCCGATACACGCCGCGACGAGGGGGGTGCCGTACCGCGTGTACGGGCCGACGGTCGTACAGACGACACGCGTATCGTGGGCGATCGCTCGGAGGCTGTCCGGGTCCGTCGCGTCACCGACCACCACCGGGAGGTCGGTCACGTCCCAGCCGTCGGCGCGGTCCGTGAGGTCGGCCGCGAGGCTCCGAAGGCGGGACTCGTCGCGGCCACCGAGCGCGAGCGAGAGGGTGTCGGGCGCGTACCGCTCGGTGAGGTGGTCGGCCACGAAGCGGCCGGCGACGCCCGTCGCGCCCCACAGGACGAGGTCGTACCGTCGGTCGGTCGTCGGCACGGAATTTGAGGCTCGTTACTCGCCCAGCGGCACGATCTTTCGGGTGGGTGACCCGTCGCGGCCACCGGTCAGGCGCGCGCAGCCACCGTGATCTCCGGGAAGTAGCGGCCGTGGAAATCGAAGGGGGCCGCGTGTGGGAGCGTCGCTCGCGCCCGCTCGGTAAGTGTCTCGCCGTCGAGGACGAGCAGTCGCGACCGGTCGGCTCCGGGGTCGAGCGCCACGGTGAGAACGACGCCGTCGTCCGTCGCGCCGTTGGACCCAGAATCGGAGTCGGAGTCGGAGTCGGGATCGGGATCGGGGACGAATATCGGCTCGCCGAAGTACGCGCCGCCGTCGGTGTGTTCGATCACGGCCCCGGTTTCGGTATCGATCTTCAACACGCCGTGTGCCCAGTCGGTGGCCGGTTGGGCCATGCTCATCGCGTAGACGTACCGGTGTGGCCGGCACCAACGGCCGGGCGACGCCGTTGGCAGCGCGGTTCCGTCGGCGTACAGCGTCTCGCGGGCGACGGTTGCGCCGTCGACGCCGTAGCGGTCCCCTTGGAGGTCGACGGTAAACCGTTCGAGGCGGCCGGCGATGGCCCCCAGGTCGCCGTCACGGAGTTCGTCGAGGTAGAGGTCGCCGATACCGCTCGCGTCGGGGACGGTTTCGAGGTCGAAGACGATCCGCCGTCCACCGTCGCGTTCGAAGGCGTTGACGTGGTGGAAGCCGAAAACGGGGTCCGTCGTCGGCGACGCGACCACCTCGCCGGTCGTTCGGTCGAGAACGACGACCCGCGTCCCGCGGTCGGGATGCCATTCGAACTGCTCGATAAACGGGGGTTGTCGTCCCGGTCGGAGAAATCGCGTGGGATCGACCCGGAGGGGAAACTCCGTCAACACGACGTACCGCGGGGTGAGCGCGAAACTGTGCATGTACGCCGGAGCGTCCGTCTCGACGCTGCCGAGGTGTCGACGGTCGCCGGCGGGCGTCAGCGCGTGGACGTGATACCGGTTGGTTCTGCCGAAGGCGGTTTCGACGTTCACCAGCGCTCCCGTCGCAGGGTCGCGTTTTAGATGCGCACAGGCGAGTTGGCCCGATGGGTCGGAGCCATCGTACCCGTGGTGGCCACGCGTCCCCAGCGTGGTCGGGTCGACAACGACGCGACGGGGCGACTCTGTCAAGGCGAGATATCGGTCGCCGACCCGTTCGACGACGATGTTCGTGTTGTCGTACGGATCGGAGAACAGCGACAGGAGTCGGTCCCGGAGCGTCGTTTCCCCCGTCGCGAAGCCGCCGGTGAACTCGCCGTCACTGGCGTCCCGGTACGCGTCGGTTCGGAGAAACCGGTTTCGGTAGTGGACGGCGTCCGTCGGCTCGCCCTGTTCCCGGCCCTGGCCCCGGTCCCCGGGATCGAAGGTGAACCGATAACACATTGCAAGGCCATCGAACCAGTGGTCGACGGCGCTCCCGCCGGGTAACTCGAACGCGCCCGGTCCGGTCCGGACGAGACTCCCCGTCAACCAGTCGGGGAGCGACCCGTCGACATCGAGCGTGACGGCGGCCTCGTCGTGGAGCGAGTGGAAGCCAGACTGCGGGCACACGGGCACAAACAGGGTAACGAGCGACTAAACGTTACCGGCGCGGCCGGTCTCGGCCGCGATCACGCGAGCGCGGCGGTCACTCGTCGGTGACACGGAGCACGTAGCCGACGAGCGCAGCGAGACCGACGAACAGCACGCCGACGAGTCGGACCCGACGCGTCGCGTTCGGCCGGGGGTCGAAATCGACGGCGAGAACCGTATCGTACCCCCACCGGGCGATCGCGAGGAGTCGACCGGCGAACGCGAGGTGGGCAATGCCGGCGAGCAGTCCGAGAACCGACACCAGTCGAAGCCGGGTGCGAAGGGACACCATCGCCGGTATCTGGGGCCGGCCACGTATTACCGTTCCGTCGTCGTGAGGACACGCTTTTCTCCGGCGAGAACCGATCGAACGGTATGCTCGGCCTGCGATACGTCGCCTGCGATGACTGTGGTACCGTCGCTGCGACGCCCGCGACGCCAACGGCTTGCGAACGGTGTGGCTCGACGGCTCTCACCGATCTGACCGACAGGTTCCGGGAGCCGACCTACTTCGCCGACGTGGACTGAACGCGACCCGGCAGTGTGAGCGTTGCCCTGTGCCGTCACCGACGCTCGGCGTCGGCGACGACGACCGCCCACCGGCCGTCGATGGGAACATCGAACATGTGTTCGGGGACCAGGGGTGCGGGAACGGGCTGGAACCCACCGTCACGCATCGCCCCGATGCCGGGGTAGCGTTGGACCGGACGCCCGGCGAAGTCGACGACCCGGATCTGTTTGTCGCGGTCCCGAGCGTAGGCGTACGGGAACCGCTCGCGCGACGGACAGTCGAGCGCGTCGACGCCGTCGAGTCGAGCCACGACCTCCCCGTCGGCGTGCAGTTCGAGCCACGGATCGCTCGCCGGTCGGTCGTCGGTCGCGGCGGCGTCGGAGACGACGCCGCCAAGCGCCCGTGCGGTGGTCGATTCACGCCACCGAAGCGAGGAGCCGGCGGGGACGGCCGCGTACCCACCCTCGGCGAGCGGAACCCGGTCCGGACCGGCGTGAAACGTTCGGCCGTGGTCGTCGGCGCCCCGGACGCCGACGGGATCGGTGAGTAGCGTCTCGATCCGCTCGGCGGCGTCGTCGTCGGGAACGACGAACAACGCCGTCCGTCCCTGTTGATGCCCGTTCCAGAGCCGCGAGAGCACCAGCGTCGGCGAGGGGTCCCTGATCGGTTCGACGGCGACCGGGCGGTCGGCGGCCCGAAGCGAGACGCCGGCGTCGGTCGGCCCACCCATGCCGCCGGCTCCGGTGTCCGGCGTCGCTATCGCGGGTGGTTGTCCGCCGCTCTCCGGGCGGGAGACGGAGAGTCCCGCTTGCCGACACCGATCGATACCGGCCTCCACTAACACGTCACACATTATCCGTTATTGTGGGGCGAAAAGCAAGTGCGTTGCCCTGAGGCTGGGGAACGGCCGAGATGGCACCGGTCACAGGTCGGCCCGGACCGCTGTGGCCGCCTCCCGCCCGCTCCGCATCGCGCCTTGGATCGACGACCACGTGGTGTAATCGCCGGCGAGGTACACCGCACCCTCGGGGGCGCGGGGGCCGGGCAGGTCGTCGTGGACGCCGGGTGGCTGGTCGAACTGTGCGAATTCGAGGCGGTCGAGGTGGATTGATTCGAGCCCCTCGAACAGGCGTTCGGGATACCACGACGCGAGCGCGTCACGGGTCGACTCACGGAGTGTGTCCGCGTCGGCGTCGAACACGTCGTCGCCGAGAAAGGTCGCACAAAGAAGCGTCCGATCGTCGGGGGCGTACGTCGGGGCAACGTTGGAGAGCGGGACGACGATGTTCGGGCGACCGTCGATTGCGTTCAGGTGGATCTTCCGGCCGTCGATCCCACTCCGGTCGGGGAGCGCGTAGTAGCCCGTCACGGAGGAACGGGCGGCGGTCGGAATACTACCGACGCCGGTGAGACGACACGCGGTCCGGGGATCGGTAGCGACGACGACGGCGTCGACGGTTCGGGTATCGTGTTCGGTCTCGACGGTGGCCGCGCCGTCGGCGCCGCCGTGTGGGTCGACGACGGCGACAGGGTCGTCGAGACGGACGGTCGCCCCGGCGTCGCGGGCGCGGTCGGCCAACTGCTCGGGGACGGCGCGCATCCCTGACGCGGGGAGGGCGATCCGTCCCTCGCTCATCGCCTTGAACGTGTACTCGAAAACCCGCTTCGAGGTCGATAACGTGCGGTCGAGGGTGATGCCGCCGTAGAACGGGGCGACAAAGTTGTCGAGATACCGCTCGGAAAAGCCCCGGTCGCGGAGGTAGTCGTCGATCCGGGCGTCCGGGCTCTCGAAGATGTCCGTTTCGTCTCGGCTGCCGACGTGGTACCGGAGGGTGAGCGTTCGGAGTTTGTCCGTTGTCGACACCTCGCGGTTGAACAGGCTGTCGGTGAGCGAGAAGGGGTCACGGAGCGGGTCCGAGAGCGTCGACCGCTGGCCCGGGCGGGCGATGACCGCACCCGGCGAAAACGATTGCAGGTCGAGAGCGTCGAGATCGAGTTCGCGCCGGACGGCGGGATAGGCGGTAAACAGCACCTGGAAGCCGCGGTCGAGGGTGAAGCCGTCCCGGTGTCGGGTTCGAATCCGGCCGCCGACCGTCTCGCGTCGCTCGAAGACGGTCACGTCCGCGCCGGCGTCGGCGAGGTGCCGGGCGGCGACCAGCCCGGACAGCCCCGCACCCACGACGGCGACCGACGATCGATCGTTCATATCGACCGGTCGGTGGGCGGGACAAAAGAACCCATGGACAGGGATTTGCCGCTCCGGTCGCAACCGGTGTCATGGACACCGCCGACGCGTTCGTCGGACTGGAGTGTGCGGCGACCGGTGACCGGTATCGGCCCACCCACGTCGGCCGCGGGGACGCCGACGCACCGCTCGATCCGGCCTATGATCTCGACGCCGTCGATCCCGGTTCGCTTCCGACCGACCCCGACTCGATGTGGGGGTATGACGCCCTCCTCCCCGTTCCAGCCGAGCGCGCCGTCTCGGCAGGGGAGGGAGCAACGCCGTCGCTGCCGGCCGACGGTCTCGCGGCCGACCTCGGCGTCGACGCGGTTCGGGTCAAAGACGAGGGTCGGAACCCGACCGGGACGGTTCTCGACCGGGGCCTGTCGGTCGCGACAACGATGGCACGGGCACACGAGGCCGACCTGCTTGCGCTCGCGGCCCCAGGCAACGCCGGCCAGTCGGCGGCGGCGTACGCCGGCCGGATCGACACCGACTGTTACGCCTACCTTCCCTCGCGTGCCCCGTTTCCGAACAAGGCGATGGTGAACGTTCACGGAGCTGACATGCGGGTGATCGGCGGCCGGTATCCGGACGCACTCGCGGCGCTCGATGAACTGGAGCGGTCGTGGTACTCGCTCCAGGAGTTCACGACGCCGTACCGCCACGACGGGGCGAAAACGCTGGCGTACGAGGTGGCCGCAAAGCAGGGTTGGACGGCCCCTGACGCCGTGGTGCTCGCCGTTGGGACCGGCGAGGTGGCCGTGGGCGTGGAGCGAGGGTTCCGTGATCTCGTCGACCTCGGGGTGATCGAACGCCCGCCCCGCCTCTACGCCGTTCAGGCCGAGGGGTGTGCGCCCGTCGTTGAGGCGGTCGAGGATGACCGTCCGGTGGAGGCGGTCGACCACCCGGACACCATCTGTGGCGAACTCGAGATCCCCGATCCGGCGGGTGGCGAGTTGGCCCGCGACGCCGTCGCCGCGACCGGCGGTGGCGCGGTCGCTGTCCCCGACGACGACCTTCTGGAGAGTGCGGTCGCACTCACACAACGACTCGGAACGGAGGTGGGCGCGACCGGCGGGGCCGCCGCCGCGGGGGCGTGGGCACTCGCGGACCGAGGCGCGTTCGGCGGTGACGAGACGGTGATCCTGGTCAACGCCGACGCCGGGGTGAAGACCGCCGACGTGCTCCGGAGCCACCTGATGGGACAGGGTGTCTGAGAACCCACCCCTCGCCGGCCGTGTGTTTGACGCGACAGACTTATTCATTAGACACGTCTAATCCACGACGAATGATGCTCAGCGACGCGATGGAGGACTATCTCAAAGCGATCTACCGACTCCAGTCGGAGACCGGCACACCGGTGTCGACCTCCGCCATCGCGGAGGAGGTGGAGAAGACGGCCCCGACGGTGACGAGCATGGTACAGAACCTCGCGGAGCGGGGGTTGGTGGAACGTGAGAAGTACAAGGGAGTCGAACTCACTCCCGAGGGGGAGACGGTGGCGCTCGAGGTGGTTCGCCACCACCGGCTGTTGGAGGCGTATCTGACCGAACAGCTCGATTACTCGTGGGTCGACGTCCACGAGGAGGCGGACACGCTCGAACACCACATCTCCGAGGAGTTCGAACAACGGGTCGCCGAGATGCTCGGGGACCCGGACGTCGATCCGCACGGAGACCCCATCCCGGGGGCCGACCTCCGACCGCTCGACGGTGACGAGACGACGCCGTTGAGCGACCACGACGCGGGCGACCGTGTGGTCGTCAGCCGCGTCCGCGACCGCGACGAGGCCGAACTCGCCTATCTCGACGACGCGGGCATCCGCCCGGGAACGGTCGTGGACGTGGTCAACGTGGCCCCGTTCGGGATGGTAACCGTCCGGATCGACGGCGACGAGCAGAGTCTCCCCGAGGCGGTCGCCCGGACGATTCGTGTCCGCCCCGCCAGGGCCGACCGGACGCCGACTGAGGGGGTGTCCGACGCGTGACGGGCTGGATCGAGATCCTCACCGTCGCCTTCGTCGCCCAACTCGTCGTGTTGCCGGGCGAGAAGGTGCAGTTTATCATCGCGGGGCTGTCGACACGGTACAACCCGCTCGTCGTCGTCAGCGCCGCGGGCGCGGCCTTCGCCGGCTGGACGGCACGGGAGATCCTCTTCGGCGAAGCGCTCCAACGGGCGCTCTCGCCGGTGGTCTTGGACGGGTTCACCGCCGCCCTGTTTCTCGTCTTCGCGGTTCTGCTCTACCGCTCGGCTCCATCCGGCGGGGAGCCCGAGCAGGTCGACCCCACGGCGACCGACGGGGGGGTGGCCGCCCTCTCCGGGGAGTTCGAACCGACGGTGTTCGGACGGCGGGTTCCGGACGCTTTCGGAGGCTTTCTTCCCATCTTCGCGATGATGGCCGCCGGCGAGTTCGGCGACAAGACCCAACT
>NZ_JAQCNJ010000083.1 GCF_028275055.1 Haloplanus sp. | reverse complement strand
AGGACACCTCTATATCCGTCTCGTCACTCCGGACGAATCTATCCAGTCCGAGGACAATCGTGTCACCACTGATATCCACGATACTCTCTACTGAGAGGGAGCTTCCGCCCGACACACTGAACGCGTCCGCCGCGTCGTCCTCGGTTGCGCCATCCGCGAGCGCAATGTTCTCGTCGAAGGTGACCTCGATGGTGTCCGGTGCGGATTCCGGGACCACCACGTTGCCGTCGCTGATCTGCGGCCGGGCGATGGAGATGTCGAACGTATCGGTCTGTGTGATCCCGTTCCCGGTGCTCTCGGCCGTGTAGGTGACCGTCTCGTCCTCCAGGCTACTGAGGTCGAGTTCGGCGGTCACCACGATGTCGGCGGTCGATGAATTTTCGGCCGCCAGGTCGACGACGACCGTCCCGTTGGGTGTGACCGCACTGACCGACGCATTGTGGCCGTTGGACGTGGAGACTCTCGTCGTTCCCGGTCCTGCAATCACCGAATCGTCGAGGGCGTTCAGATCGTTCGAGATTTCGATGGTTTCCGCGTTCCCATCGTTCTCGACGTTCTCCAGTGTTATCGTCTGCTCAACGGCGCTGGGTCCCGCCGCAACGTCGTCGGCGGTCAGTCCGTCGAAATCCTGTACTGTTGCTGATGCACTGCCGGCGAAGGCCATCGTGCCCCCGAAGACGGAGATGACCGTGATGGTCGCCAGTAGTACCGCCCGCGTCTTGCCGCGCAAGTCGTCACTGTTGTGTGTCATTCTATGCTGGATAATCCGTAGTAACCGCTGTTCGTCGGCCGACCCCTCTGCCCAACCGAGGCGCGTTCGGGCGTCTTCGACTTCCACCCGTCAGTTGAGGTCGCGGTACTCCTCGTGCACCTCCTGGAGGCGCTTCGAGCCGTGTTCCCGTCCGTAACGGCGCCGCTGCGGATCCGCCGCCACACGCCCCAGCGACCCCGGTGGACGTGTGCGTCCCCGCCGTCGTCCGGAAATGTCATCCCTTGTACCCTATCTCTTCCATCTGGATCCGTCCGAGTGGATGCGGTAGTTGTCAACCACCTAACTCATACCGCTACCCGATGGCCATTAAAACTTAGTATTGGTATACACTAGGTAAGCGAATCATTACTTGTCACCGCCAGCCAAATAATTGCGAAGGCCGTCACAGTCGGATCCCGTGTTGGCGGTGACTGCCTCCGATTAGAGGGCTCTTGTCACCACTCGTCGCACGATGGGTGTCGTGCGGCGGATTCATCGCACGATGACCGCCGAGAACGCCTCCGAACACCGGAAGCCTGCTCAGAACGCACACGAGCGGAGTCGCCCGCTCGCGGTCTGCGACTCATACTGTCGGCTATCGTCACGTGACGGATTTTGATACCCCGGGGTATCGAAAATCTTCAGGTGATTATAGCCAACAGTATCAGCAGTCACCTACCGTCCCACGACGTCTACGCGTCGTCGGACCACAGCGCTGCGTCCAACGCCTCGTTCAGCCGTTTCACCCTCCCCAACGCGCCGTCGTCGTTCGATTCGACGTAGTTGTACATCCCGAGCGACGACTGATAGACCGCGTGGCGGTCGTGGTGGCCCACTGTTCCGGTCCGTTCCCGACTGTCCCTGCTCGCCGCCGCGGTGTCGACGGCGATCGCATACAGGGCTCCGTCGTCGTTCCCGATGTACGCGATGCCGTCGGCGACCGTTGGTGAGGACCGGAACCGCCTGGCGCCCTCCGGCTCGAACGCCCACCGTCGTTCCCCGGAGTCCAGCGAGATCGCGTGCACCCGACCCACGTCACCGACGTACACGCGGTCGTCCACGACGGCGGGTGCACTCTGGATTCCCATCATCCCCTCATATTTCCAGACTACCCCCTGGAGCTCCGGCTGGAGCCGCGCCGCGTAGACCCGCCCGAAGTAGTTCCCGAACACGACCGTCTCCCCGACCGCCGTCGGCGGCGAGATCGCGGTCATCGACCCCAGCCCATCGACCGGCGCGTCGCCGTCGAGCCGTGCGACCTCCTCGCCGGTCTCGCGTGCGAGCGCGTAGATGGTCCCGGAGCGGTCACCGACGTACACCCTCGTTTGTGACGTGGTCGGCGGCGTCCGGACCTCCCCGTCGGTGTCGAAGCGCCACTGCACGTCGCCGCTGAGCGCCGCGATGGCCGTCACCGTCCCGTCGGTGCTCCCGACGAACACGGTGTTTTCGACGACCAACGGGGATGTCACGACCGCTCCGTCGGTCTCGACAGTCCACACCGGGGCCTTGCGCTGGAGGTCGATCGCGGACACTCGCCCGTCAGCGCTGGCGACGAACAGCGTGAGGTTGTATATCACGGGGCTCCCGGTGACGCTCCCGTCGGTCCCGTACTGCCAGCGACACGTTCCCGACTCGGTGTCGACAGCGTAGACGGTCCCGTCGTCGCTGCCGACGTAGACCGTGCCGCCGAAGACGGTCGGCGAACTCCGGACGGGGCCGTCGGTCCGGAACGCCCAGCGTTCTCCGCCCGTCTCCCGATCGATCGCGTACAGTGCCCCGTCGTCGCTGCCCACGTACACCGTGTCGTCGTACACGGTCGGCGAGGATCGGACCTCGCCCCCGGTCTCGAACTGCCACTGCTCCCTCGGCGGTCCCGACTCGGTTGGCATATCGGTGAGACCACGAACATCGACAAGAAACCTCCGGGCGGGGGGCGACGGTGGCAACGGGAGAGACGTTATGTGTCGGCGGGGCGCCCGATTTCGTACACGACGATGTACGACCAGCTCCCGACGGTCCGGACGCCCGCCACACGGTGTGACGCGTGCGACGCACGCCTCTCGGCCTCGACCCACGACGACCCCAGCTGTGGTGGGCTGGTGATCGACGTGGACGGATCACTGCAGTGTGCCGCGTGTGGCGTCGGTATCGCCGGGTCGGCACGGTGCCCCGAATGCGGGGCCTCGGTCGGTACCGGGACGACACGACACGCCGTCTCGCTCCGCCCGGCGATCGCCGAACCCGAACTCGAGACCGCACTGGCCCGGCGGCTCCAGGGCCGCGTCCCGGCTCCGTGTTCCGTCGACCGGTCGCTCTCGGCCACCGCCGCGGCGCACGCCCGAGACCGGGTGGAGGCAACCCACCATCCCGGGCGCCAGCCGGAGTCGCTGCGCGACCGCATCGCGGCACAGCCGTCCCCGGTCGGGAGCTACCAGACGTACTCGTTCGAGGCGCACCCGAGTGGGCAGACCGCCGAGGCCGTCGCCACGGAGCTGTTGCAGGCGTATCTGGCCGAGTTCACCGACCCGGAGACAGAGTTCACTCACCTTGGCGTCGGCGCGCGGTGGGACCCACGCGGCACCGTCGTCGTCGGCGTCGTTGCCCTGAAACGACTCGTCGACGTGCCGGACGATGTCGATCCGGCGAGCATCGAATCGGCGATCCACGAGGCGACGAACCGGCGACGACGCGACCACGGCTACGACGAACTGGGGTCCGACCCCCACCTGGCCGCCATCGCCCGGTCGCACAGCCGCGCGATGGCGGCCGGCGACTACTTCCAACACCGCGCGCCCGACGGGACGACGACGATGGACCGCTACCAGGAGCACGGCTACGAGAGCCGCCGGGCTGCTGAAAACATCTCGAAACGGCACCCGGCTCGCGGCACGGACGCCGCCGACATCGCCGGCGACGTCGTCACCGGGTGGATGAACTCGAAGGGCCACCGCGAGAACATCCTCACCGGGTCGCTCACGGCCGAAGGGATCGGCGTCTACCAGGCGAGTGACGGCGCGTTGCTCGCGACGCAGAACTTCAGCTGACGGCGGTCCACGCGACCACGACCTCCCCGACGTCGAGGTGCCGTCACGACCTCCCCGACGTCGAGGTGCCGTCACGACCTCCCCGACACGGTGGGACCGGACCCGCGGCCCGTCACTGACAGGTCCCTGACGCGGACACCGCGCGTCTCGGACTGGGGAGCAATTGATACCCTCGGCTGTGACCGCGCGAGGATTCCCACACCCCCAGGTGTCGAAATATAGTAGCGTTTGCAAGTCGTTGCTCATACTGTCGGCTATAGTCACGTGACGGATTTCGATACCCCGGGGTATCGAAAATCTTCACGTCGTTATAGCCACCAGTATCACTCGATCGAACGCCGTCGTGCGATCGGATGTGCAACCAGTTGCAAACGCCACTATAGCCGCCGCTCGGCCGGTGTCGGCGCGCCGGCAGTCTGCCGGCGCGCGGCCGTATGCTGTCCGTCGATCTCCCGCCGCGTAGTCGTCGGTTCGAGATGGTCCAATTTAAGTTAGGCAGTACGCAATGGTGGAATATATGGTCGAGTTCGACGACGACTACGACACTGATTCCCTCGAGTCTACCGTCGAGGACCACTGGGAGTCGGTCGACGCCTACGAGCGGACGAAGGAGGCACACGCGGACGATCCGACGTTCTACTTCCTGGACGGGCCACCGTACGTGAGCGGTGCGACACACCTCGGAACCGGCTGGAACAAGGCGCTGAAAGACCAGATGATCCGGTACCACCGGATGCAGGGACACCAGGTGACCGACCGCCCCGGCTACGACATGCACGGGCTACCGATCGAGACGAAAGTCGAGGAGGATCTGGACTTTGAGACGAAGACCGACATCATCGAGTTCGGCGTTGAGGAGTTCATCGAGCGCTGTAAGGAGTTCGCCGACCACTACCTCAACGAGATGGAGTCGGACTTCAGATCCCTCGGGGTCTGGATGGACTGGGACAACGCGTACCGGACGCCAACGACGGAGTACATCGAGGCTGCGTGGTGGTCCCTCGACAGGATCGACGAGAACGGACTCGTCGACCCGTCGGACCGCGTCATCAACTGGTGTCCACGGTGTCAGACCGCGCTCGCGGACGCCGAGGTGGAGTACGATGACATCGAATCGCCCTCCATCTACGTGAAGTTCCCGCTCGTGGACGACAGCGCGTCGCTGGTCATCTGGACGACGACCCCGTGGACGATTCCCGCGAACCAGTACGCGGCGGTCGACGCTGACCTGCAGTACGCCCGTCTTACGGCGACCAGTGACGACGGGGCGCAGGAACTCATCGTCGCCGAGGAGTGTGTCGAGCACGTCGTCGAGGCCGCCGGACTCTCCGACGTCGAGGTGGTCGAGACGTTCTCCGGTGAGCGACTCACGGGCGAGAAGTACACCCACCCGCTGGAGTCGCACCTCCCCAAGCAGACGGAACTCCACGAGGAGGACATCGTCCACCGCGTCTACGCGACGGACTTCGTGACGGCCGACAAGACCGGCATCGTCCACTCCGCGCCGGGCCACGGCGAGGAGGACTACGAGTTCGGAAAAGAAGTTGGGTTCTCGGTGTTCTCGCCCGTCGACGACACCGGTGCCTACACCGACGAGGCCGGCGAGTACGCGGGGGCCGAGGTCACCCAGGGGTTCGACGACGGCACCGCCAACGCGCTAGTGCTCGACGACCTCGAAGCCGACGGCGCGCTGCTGGCGTCCGGCCGCACTGCACACCGGTACGGGCACTGCTGGCGGTGCGACACCGACATCGTCCTCCGGGCGACCGACCAGTGGTTCATCCGAATCACCGACAAGCAGGACGTGTTGCTGGAGCAGATGGACGAGAGCCAGTGGTACCCCCAGTGGGCGCGCGACAACCGCTTTCGGAACTGGGTTGAGGACGCACGCGACTGGTGTTTCTCCCGCCAGCGCTACTGGGGCATCCCGATCCCGATCTGGGTCCCCGAGAACGGCCCCCGGGAGGAGTATATCACTATCGCGTCGGCCGGAGAACTGGCCGAGCGCGCCGACCAGGACATCGACCTCGAGGACGTAGACCTCCACCGGCCGGTAGTCGACGAGATCACCATCACCGAGGACGGCCGGACCTACCACCGGATCGACGACATCTTCGACGTCTGGTTCGAGTCGGGCGTCGCCAGCCTCGCGTCCATCGGCGTCCCCGGGGATCAGGAGGACTTCGAGGAACTGTGGCCGGCCGACCTGATCATCGAGGCGCACGACCAGACACGGGGTTGGTTCTGGTCGCAACTCGAAGTTGGCGTCGCCGCGTTCGACGAGGTGCCCTACGAGGACGTCATTATGCACGGGTTCCTCAACGACGCTGAAGGGGACAAGATGTCCAAATCCGTCGGGAACATCGTCGAGCCGAAGAACGCCCGCGACCGCTACGGGGTCGACCCGACCCGACTCTACCTCCTCTCGCACAACCCACAGGGTGTGGACCTCGACTTCAGCTGGGACGGCATCGAGGGGGCACAGCGCCGACTCAACATCGTCTGGAACGTCCTCCAGTTCGCCGACCAGTACATGTCCATCGACGACGTCGATCCCACGTCGCTCTCGGTCGACGACGTCGAACTCGAGGTCATCGACCAGTGGATCCTCTCCCGGATGGAGTCGGCCACGGCCACGATGACTGAGGCGATGGAGCGCTACGACAGCCACGAGGCGCTCGATGCCGTGATCGACTTCCTGACCGAGGACTTCTCCCGGTTCTACATCCAGACCATCCGGTCCCGCGTCTGGGAGGAGACGGAGTCGCCGACGAAACAGGCGGCCTACGCGACGATGACGCGCGTTCTCACGCAGTGCGCCCGGTTGCTCGCTCCCTTCACGCCGTTCATCGCCGAGGCCATCTACCAGGAACTCGACGGCGCGGCGGAGACCGTCCACATGCTCTCCTGGCCCGAACACGACGCCCGGTTGCGCGACGCGGAACTGGAAGCACAGATCGAGACGCTCCGGGAAGTCGAGGAGGTCGGCGCCAACGCGCGCCAACAGGGTGAGCGCGGGCGTCGGTGGCCGGTCGGGCGGGTCGTGGTCAGCGGGTCGGCGGAGGTCGTCGAGGACATCGACGCGCTCGCCCCGATCCTCGCCGACCGCCTGAACGCCAGACGGATCGAAACCACCACCGGCGAGTGGGAGGGCGTCTCCTGGCGCGTCGATCCCGATATGAGCGAACTGGGGCCGGCGTTCGGCCAGCAGGCGGGTGCGATCGCGGACGCGCTCTCGAAGTTGACCCGCGAGGAGTTCCGCGAGACGCCGACCGTCGACGTCGACGGCGAGTCCTACGAGGTCGACGAATCGATGGTGTCGTTCGTCAGGGAGACGCCCGAGCACGTCCTCTCCTCGGAGTTCACTGACGGGGCCGTCTACGTCGACACGGACCGGGACGACGCACTCGAGGCCGACGGCTACGCCAACGAGATCGTCAGACGGGTCCAGCAGCTCCGCAAGGAACTCGACCTGGAGATCGACGCGGGGATCCGGACTGCCATCACGGTCGACGACGAGGGCGTCGACGCGCTCTTGAACGATAAGATGGACCACATCGCCACGGAAACCCGCTCCGAAGCGGTCGTCGACTCGCTGGCCGATCCTGCGGCGTCGGTTTCGGAGACGATCCACGGCGTCCCCGTCGTTATCGGTGTCGAACCCGCCGCGTAG
>NZ_JAQCNJ010000081.1 GCF_028275055.1 Haloplanus sp. | reverse complement strand
GACATCGCCGGTAACGCGGAGTTCGGTGCCCTCGTTCCCGACAGCGACGCGAGCATCGAGGCCGACGGTAACTGGTGGGGTGCCGCCAGCGGCCCGGGCGGCGGCGTCGCCGACCCGGACACCGGCACGACGGCGGACGGAGACGGCGACAACGTCTCTCGAAACGTCACGTTCGACCCGTGGCTCAGCGGGGTTCCCGTAACTGCGTCCGGAGCCGTTTCGCGTCCCGACGGGGAACCGGCAGCCGGGACAACCGTTCTACTGACGAGAAACGGAAGCGACGACGCCGAACTCGATTCGGAAGGCCGCTTCGCCGCGAGCGTCGAAAACGACTCCCGCCCGGTACTCGGCTACTACGCACAGACCGACGGCGAGTACATCTCGACGCGTGACGGATCACCGGATGTCTACACGTTCGGTCCAGATACGCTCGTCAACGGCGAGACCGATCTTGGCAACTACACGCTGCCCGAGGCGAACGTCCTCAACGTCACGGTCGAAGACGAGACCGGCGCGCCGGTCGAAGGCGCGCAGGTCCGCGTCGTTCACTGGGAAGGCACCCACAGAAACGGATCCGGGTTCGGTACCGGCGACCTGGCGACGAACGCCGACGGTGACCTCGTGCTTCGGGGCGCCGCAGACCCCGGCGTCGAGGTCGCCGGCAACGTGACCGTCGAGGTCTCGCCGCCGGAGGGCGACGCGCGGTTCGCGGATGAGGAGCGCGTCATCGACCTCACCGTCACCGAGGACAACCAGACTATCGTCGAACTCGCGGAGGCCGCGCCGACCGAGTACGCGATCGAGCCCGAGACCGAACAGCTCGAACCCGGCGGGTTGGTGTCGACGAACGTCACGGTCAACACGTCGGTCAACCTCACTTCGTCCAACTTCACCGTGGTGTTCGACCCCGTACTCCTGAACGCGTCCGACCTACAGCCGGGGAGCTTCTTCGGTAGTAACGCGGTCACCACCGAAGCGATCGACAATCGGGCGGGGCGCATCGAGTTCAACGTCACCGAGTCCGAAACAGACGGCGCGAACGGAACGGGGACGCTCGCAACGGTAACGTTCACCGCCAACGAATCGGTCACCGGAACCGTTGACACGGGGATCACCTTCGAGCGGGCGCTCGCTCGTGACCAGTTCAACGAGACGTTCGCGGTCGACACGCGGGACGCCGTCGTGACGATCGACGACGGCAGCGGCGGCGGTGGTGGCGGCGGCGGTGACGACGGTGGCGATGGTGACGAGCCGACAGAGCCGACCGTCACCGCGGCCATCGCCGCGAACCAGACCGGCGTGTACCCCGACGACGCGATCTCGTTCAACGCCTCCGGGAGCGAGGGGACGAACCTCGCGTACAACTGGACGTTCGGTGACGGCACGAACGCGACCGGTGAAACCGTCGAACACGCCTACGCTGTCACCGGGACGTACAACGTGACGCTCACCGTGGCCAACGGGAGCGCGTCCGACACGGACCGGATCGCTGTCAGCGTCGTCGAGCCGGTCGACGCGGCGATCACGGCCGAGCGAACGAGCGCGTCGGTCGGCGATATCATCGAGTTCGACGCGCTCGACAGTACGAGCGATGACCGGAGTGCGAACGTCACCTACGAGTGGGACTTCGGTGACGGTACCACCGTGACCGACGGAGTCGTCGCCCACGAGTACGACACCGCCGGCACGTACACGGTCACGTTGACGGCGACGGACACCGTGACCGGCGAGACGACGACCGACACTGTCGAGGTCGTCATCGAGGAGGAGAGCACCAACGACGGCACCCCCGGCTTCGGACCGGTCGTCGCGCTCATCGCGCTGCTCGCTTCGGCCCTTGTGGCGCGCGCTCGCAACTGACCGGTAGGCGGCGTCACGCGGCGTTCGGATCGCCGTTCGCCCGGCCCACATTTTCGATCTTCTCGTTTTATCCGCTACACAGTAAGGGTGCCAAGGCGCTCTCGGGTGGACCGACGGGACGCCGGTGACCGCATCGAACGGAGCTCTCACGTCGCGTCCGCGTGCCAGTAATCGCTTGTGTACAGATCCCGGCTGGACGTCTCGGCCGGCCCACGGAGCGACCGAACCGCCCGCGCGCCGACCCGAATTCGCGATTTTAGCCCTTCCGAGCCCGGGCAACGAGCCCGATCACGACCACCGCTGCGATGAACTGCGGAACGCCTGTCAACGGGAGAGAGACCGGTGAGGCCTCTTCCTCGACCGGATCGATGGTACCCTCTCCGCCGTCGGACGACTCCCCGCTTTGCCCGTCGCTCCCGGACGAGCCGTCGTCAGTCGTTTCGGAACCGTCGGAGCCTCCTCCCTCACTGCCGGCGTCAGATCCATCTGTCGACCGGGTTTCGTCGTCGGTGCCGTTAACCGCTGATTCGTCGTCAGTCCCGTTGATCGTCGATCCGTTATCGCCGGCCTCGGTGGTGTTGTCTCCCGTTTCGTTGGTCGCCGCGCCGGTCCCGGAGCTGTCGTCCGCCGATGTATTGTCTGTGGCACCGCTATCACTCCCTCCGGTGTTCGGTTCGTTCCCCGATCCTCCGGTCGAGGATCCGTCGCCCGCCTCGCCGTCCGGTTCCGTGACTGTCACGTTGAGAGAGTCGCTCCCGTTGGCCGACGAGACCGTGTAACGCAGCTCACCCGCACCGTCCGCTTCGGGGTCGTGAGCGAGCGTCACGACATCGCTTTCGCCGCCGTTGAGGGACACGGAAACCTCGTCGACGGCGTCGCCGTCACGCGACAGTTCGACAGTCTCCACTCCGGTGAAGTCACCGGTGTTCTCGATATCGGCGACGACCTCGACCGTCTCGTTCTCGGTCACCTCGGTCGTCGAGGCGTCCTCGTCGACCGCCACCTCGAACGCCGCTTCCGTGAGCGTGGTATCGGTGAACCCGAGTATTTCCTGTTCCGACGTGTAGGCGATCGACTCCTCGCCGAGGACCGTCGTCACTAGCCGAGTGTCACCCGCCTCGTCGGGTGCGGTGAGTTCGGCTTCGTAGGTGTCCGACCCGTTGACCGGAGTCGCTTCGACCTCTTCGACGGCCTCGCCGTTCTCAGTCCGGACGACCGTGATCGAATCGACGTCGGGCGCGTTCTCGTACTCCTCGGCGTCCGGATCGACTTCGACGGTGAACGGCTCACCGGGGGTCACTTCGCCGGTGGTCTCGACCGCCGGGTCGTAGCCGGCGACGACGACCGGGTGGATGGACTGGAACTCCCGGTCCGCGCGCACGACAAGGACGTACGTACCCGGATCGAGTCCCTCGGTCGGGAACGAGGCCGAGTCGTTCCCCGTCATCCGGCTGAAATCGATGCGGTCGACCTGATTGTTGTACAGGTACAAGATGTACTCTTTGCCGTCCGGCGCCTGTGTCGTCGCTTCGATGGCCTTGCCCGGTTTCGCGTGCCCGACGGATTCGATCTCGAAGTCCTGACCGTCGAGCGTGAGGGTTCGGTCGGGGATGTCGGTACTCCCCGCAGAGGTCACGTCGTAGTGCTCCGTCGCGGTGGCCACTGCCGCCGCACCGAAGACGACCGAACAGATAACCACCGTAACGAGGAGGACTGACCGCGTTGAACCCGATCTCATCGTTCCATTTCGACATCCGACATATATAGTTTTTTTGTGGTTGACGTACCGGGCGAGACGAAACCCCACAATATCTGAAATCTTTATTAGCGATGGGTCCGGACGGAGCAGAGGTGACCGTACATTGCCTCTATCGGGTGTTTCCCGGCAATATCAATCTTGATATCCCCTCTGCTGAATCGGCGAGTGGACTCACACTACTCAGCTAAGGGAAACTATTATGCCAATTGAATTGAGTATCAGTTTACATGCCACTTCCGAGCCGTGAGCAGGTCTTTGCCATCATGTTTGCGTTCATGATGGTTACATCTATGATTCCGTCGGGGGCAGCCGCCTCTGGAGGCGAGAGTGTCGAGAAGCTCGACGGGGGCGGCGAGCAACTCGACGCTCAGTTCGATGTAGACGGGAACGAATCAACGACTGAGAACAGCTCGAACACGAGCACTGCCTCGACGGAAACAACGAACACTACTACTGCCGTCGCGGTCAACACGACGCAGCTTCAGGACGGCGACGTAGACCGGTACCGGGCGACCTTACGAGGCCAGTTAGAGGACACCGGGTCGGCTGAAAACGTCACCGTCTATTTCGAGTACCGTGAAGCCGGGGAGGACACGTTCAGACGGACCCCGAACCAGACGCTCCAGTCT
>NZ_JAQCNJ010000080.1 GCF_028275055.1 Haloplanus sp. | reverse complement strand
GTACGTCTCGGTCGCCTCGTCGACGACGAGGTCCGCGAGCAGTTGTTCGTAGAAGGCACGGTCGACCGCGTTCTCCAACGGGACCAACACGCCACTGTCCTCGTAATCGTCGAAGGCGTCGGTGAGCGACTCGCCGAACATCGTCTCGTCGAGCAGACCAACGGCGTCCTCTATCGAGCCGGCATCGAGCAGGCGGTCGAGGAGCCGCTCGGGGAGTTCGCCCGCACGGATCAGATCGGTCTCGACGTTCTCGCGGGCCGCGTCGGAGTAGATCCCGCGCAACACCGTTTTTACGTTCCACGCGTCGAACTTCCGGAGATACCGGGCGATCAGGTCGTACAGCCGGCCATCGGCCCACGACAACAGGTTGTTGAAATGTTTCGCGAGGTTGCGATTGAGCGCGTACTCGATGAGGTCGACCCCCGAGTGGCGCGCCCCGAGCGCGTTGATCTCGCGTTCGTACTCCGACTCCTCCATAAAGCGCGCGATCTCGGAGGGGCCCATGCGAACCAGCTTCCGGTAGTCGTCGTCGCTGAACAACGCAGCCTTCCGCGACTGGACGCGCGCCGAGACGTACTCCGGGTTCGAACCGCCGGGACTCGCGCTCATCGCTCGAACAATCGGTCACTCAGTTCCTTCAAGTTGTCCTCCCAGACCGTCTCGAGGATCGAGTCGAACGTGTTGTTCACGCGAACGCGCGACTCCTCGCTCTCGACGACCACGCCACCGAGGCAGTCGTACTCCCCGGCGACGCTGAAACCGTCGTAGTCCTCGAGTAGGTCTTCGAGCAGTTCCGCGTCGTCCGCCCGGCCGTAGACGGACACCGACTCGCCCTCGTCGAACTCCTCGGCGGCCGCGTCCAGAAGCGTCTCGGTCAACGATCGCCGGCGCTCGCCGTCGATGTCGACGACGGCGGTCTCGACCGCCTCGCGGACGTCCCCGAGGGCGTCGCGTCGCGCCTCGAGTCGGGCCTGCTTGGCCTCGAGTTTCGCGCTGGAGACGGCTTGATCGCGGCGCTGTTCGATCTCACGCTCGACCGCCGCCTCGCGGTCCTCGAGGATCTCGTCGGCGTCGGCTTCGGCCTCCTCGATGATCTCGGCGGCGCGGTCCTCGCCCTCAGCGCGAATTTCTTCCGCACGCGCACGGGCTTCTTCTCGGATGTCCTCGACGACTGTGTCTAAACTCATGATGAAACGGGAGAGAGGCGATTAGACCAAGAACACGACGACCAGCGCGAGGATTACGAGAGTCTCCGGCAGAACGGTGAAAATCAGGCCCTGCACGAAGAGGTCCTGATCCTCGGCGACGGCGCCAACGGCGGCGGCGCCGATGCCACGCTCGGCGTACCCTGCGCCGAAGGCCGCGAGACCGACGGCCAGTGCCGCGGCGGCCGAGGCCGGAATGGCCGGTGCGGCTGCCCCTTCTGCCTGCAGTGCGACGGATGCCAGCTGCGTTGCAATTTCGTACATTGTGGATGGTAGTGTGGAGTCCGTTTACTGTCTCCGAACAGGAGGTACTTGCCTTCAGGACTCTCATAAAGCTTCCCAAACACTCTCGTCAGAATTGTCGAATACGGAAACGAAAGAGGCGTCAGCCGGTGAGGCGTCCGATGCGGTCACACACGCGGAGTACATAAATGGCCCGGATCCGGGCGCGTGACCCGCGGCGGCGAAGCCGAAACAGCGGGGGAGTCAGTCCTCCGTGGTGTACGTCCGTTCGTAGCCGAACGGTTCGTACTCCTTACCGCCGCCGTTGTAGAACTTGCCGAAGAACTCGACGTACTCGAGACGCACCGCCTGCAGGCCGGCGCTCGTCACACCCAAGGCGAGAACGAGCAGGTGGCCGAGCACGAGCACGAGCAGGCCAACCACGAGCATCGCCGGACCGGAGTGGACCAGTCCACCGAACATGATCTCGGTGACCTCGTGGCCGTGGGCCATATCCCCGACTTGGGGCATATGGCCGAGACCGAAGTGGTAGGCCGCGTCCGAGCCCGACTCGGTGACGTACACGCCGAAAAAGAGGAGATTAACGGTAAAGGCCATCCCCGCCTTCGCGAGCAACACGGCCGCGATCCGGGTGTACGACAACGCGTTCACCAACACGTTCAGGAACTCGATGATCTCGATCGGTTCGCCAACGGCAAGCAAAACGAGACCGACGGCGAACGCACCGAACCCGACCAGCCCGACGAGTTCGGGGAAGCCGTTGAATCCGAGCGCGTAGGTGGCGCTGATCGCCTCGCCGGCTTCGGGAGCCGCCCCCGACCCATCGAAGATGGTGAAGATGAAGTTGGGCTTGTAGCTCACGGCGCTTTGCGAGAGAATCCACACCCACAGCCCGTTGAGCATGAGGATCCACGACCCGCTCTCGTAGAGCGCGTGCTTGGCGTCGTGGTGGTTGAGGTTCTCGATAAAGTCGAAGAGATAGCCCACGTTGAGATGGACGATGCCCATCAGGATGCTCACGACGAGCCACGTCAGCGCGTACGACTGGCCCGACGGTGAGAGGCCCTTCTCCATCGGCGCGTGGGAGAGTCCGACGACACCCTCCCAGAGATACGTCGCGATCAGGTGCAACCCGAATACCTCGCCGTAGAGAACGCCAAAGAGCATCGTGAAGCCCCCGGCGAACATCGTGACACCGCCCATGCTCTTGAACGCGTCACCCTCGAAACTGTTGTAGAGGTAGTAGCCGATGAGGGTGTACAGCGCCCCGTACCCGAGGTCACCGATCATGAATCCGAAAAAGGCCGGAAACGTCAGAAAGAGAACGACCGTCGGATCGAACTCGTCGTACTTCGGGCGGCTGACGGCCTGGGTGAGCACCTCGAAAGGCTTGACGGCGTCGGAGTTGTTCTGGACGACCGGCGGGGAGTCGTCGCGCATCACGACGCCACCCCCGCCGTCGGCCCGGACCTCGTCGCCGCCGTCGGCGGCCGCCGGGTCGGCCGGTTCCGGATCGGCCGGAACCGAAACGTTCTCCCGGACCGCCTCGAAGCCGTCCGCGTCGAACGACGCCCGTTCGAGCTCCTCGACCTCGGCGTGGTCGCCGACCGCATCCGTGATGGCCGCCTTGAGAGTCGCGTACTCCGCGGTCGGAACCCAGCCCTCGGCGACAAAGGCGTTGTCCGTCGTCGCAAAGGAGAGCGGGGCTTCCCGTTTTTGAACGTCGATGGAGAGTTTCTCCTCGGCCGCAAGCAGGAAGTCGGCCCGCTTGACTTTCACCTCCTCGAGTTCGTCCTCGACGGTGTCGAGTTTCGAGGACAGCTGCTGTCGCCGGTGTTCGAGTTCCGCGACGTACTCCTCCGGCGAGCCCTCGGCGTCCGGAACCTCGAGCGCGGTGAAGTCAACGCCGACGAGCGCGTCGGTGAGAACGTCCTCGTCGGCGTCGTCGGTCGGTCGAGCGAAGGCCGCCACCACGTCTTCCTCGGCGAACACCTCGAAGGCCGCGATGCCCGCGGCGTCGGCCACCGCTCGCTCCACCTCGTTGGCCGTGCCCTGGCCGACAACCACGTCGATGGTGTCGTAGCCGGAGAGCAGATCGAGGTCGATCCCGAGCGTGGCGAACGGCTCGATCGACGCGATCTGCTCCTCGACGCTCCCGAGTTCGTCGCGGATGTCGTCGCGGCGGTCCTCGAGTTCGTTAACGCGCCCGCGAATCTTCTCGAGTTCCTCGTCGAGGGCCTCGTCGGTGACGATGCGGGTCGGGCCCGCGTCCTCGGGGTCCACGTCGAGGATGCTCTCGATGGAGCGGACGGTAACGAGTTTCTCCGAGGTGTCGTCAGCGCCTTGAACCGGCGTCCCCGGTTCGAACCCCTCCCACGAGTTGTCGTACTCGGTGACATGGAGCAGATTACAATCATGGACCGCCTCGACGACATCGTCCATGACCCCCTTCGATCCCGTCACCGAGACCTTGCTCATCCGTTCAGGTCTGAGCATGCACCGCCTCCTCGAACTGGGTGGTGGCGTACTCGACCACCTCGTCGATTCGTTTCTCGGCTTGGGCGATGAGTTCCTCCCGGGCCGCCTGCCCCTCCTCTCGAATCTCCTCGGCCCGGGCCTCGATCTCCGCCTCGGCCTCGCTCAACCGGTTATCCGCCATCTCCTCGGCCTCGGTTTCGGCCGTTGCGCGGATTTCGTCGGCCCGCTCCCGTGCCTCGGCGATGCGCTCTCTGCGGTCGGCCTCGGCTTCCTCGACGATCTCTTTGGCCTCGTTCTCGGCCGTCTTGATTCGTTCGAGAACCTCTTGTCTCGGCATGCTACTGATCGTTGGAAAATTTTGGAACGGGCGTATAAGGTGTTTGCGGAACGGATCCGGCGGGCCTGCGCTACATACCAGAGCCACGCCGCGGGCGACGTGGGTCCCACGAGAAACAACGCGACACCGAGTGTCTCGGTGGCAACCGAGCGAAACGCCTCCCACACGGCGGGGAGCCGCCGGATGTGTGGGCCTGCGAGCACACCGGACGCCGGGCGTGAACGGCCACACAACGGCGTTGCCTTTCGGGGCCGTGTCGGGGCCAAAGCGCGGGCGTTCGACTCGGAGCCGCGGCGGTCGGGACCGCTACGCCAACGGCGTCCGCTCGACCACGGTCCCGTCGACGGTCGGATACTGTTCGACGATTTCGCCCTCGCCGACATCGCCCTCGTCGACCATCTCCTCCAACAGCCACCACGCGAGTTCGACGTGGTCGGATTTGACGGTGTAGTACTCGTCGGGAACCCCGAGATCACGCAACCGTTCTTCGGTCACCCACGTCTTGCCGTAGACGAGCGTTCCGTCGTCGGTCACCTCGTCGAACTCCCGGCGGATCTTGCGGGCCATCCGCTTCAGCCGCCGACGGTGCTGAGCGGCGTCTTTGAACACCGAGGTACAGAAGTACACCTTGTCGTGGTCGCCCATGACGTCGAGTATCTCCTCGGTCGGCGACTCGACGGCGCTCATGTGCCCCTCCTTGCGTTCGAAACCTGCCTCCTGCATCCGTCGGTAGTTGCCGTCTGACATCTCGAACTCGTTGACGTTACAGAAGTCGGCCGCACCCTCGTCGAGAAAGTCGAGAAACTCCGTCTCAGCGCGAATACCGGGAATCTCGAACGCGGGTGTAAGACCCTCGTCGCGGGCGATGTGGAGGATCTCCTCCCACTCGGTGCCGTGGAGGTCACCCCACAGATCGAGCGGTGGATGGAACCGAATCTCGTCCAATCCCGCCTCCGAGAGGCGACGCATATTCTCCCGGCCACCCGTGATGCCCGTGTAAAGATGGGTGTGGTGGTCCTCGCCCAACTCGTCTTTCAACAACGAAAGGTAGTGACAGGTGCGGTCCAGCGCCTCCTGTGGTTCCCCGCCCGTGATCGAGGTGCCGAGGGCGTCCATCCGGTGGGCCTCGGTGAGGACATCCTCGTCGGAGTGTACCTCGCGTTCGTTGGCGTAGACGGTGTCGACGTTCTTTCGATTCTCCCCGAGCGGGCAGTCGAAACAGTCGCGCTGATCGCAGTAGCCGTAGACGAACAGCACCATCTTTCCGCCCTTGGCACACTGTTCACAGCCCTTCGAAATCATTCGTTGTCGACATCACGACCCCGAGGGGTGAAAACCCGTCGGTCCGTCGGCGTCCGAACCGACCGTTTACCTGCCCCGGGTCCATACCGGCGGTCCATGCCATACGATCCCGACAGGACCGCGGTGATCGTCGTCGACATGCAGAACGGCTTCTGTCACCCGGATGGAAGTCTCCACGCCCCGGCGAGCGAGGCGGCCGTCGACGAGGTGTCGGAGCTCGTCGACCGCGCACACGAGGCGGGCGTTCGGGTGGCGTACACCCGCGATATCCACCCGCCGGAGCAGTTCGAGGGCACCCACTACTACGACGAGTTCGACCGCTGGGGTGAACACGTCGTTGAGGGGTCGTGGGAGGCCGAACTCGTCGACGAACTCGACGTCCGGCCCGACGACCACGTGGTCGAGAAACACACGTACGACGCCTTCCACGGGACGGAACTCGACGGGTGGCTTTCCGCCCGAGGTATCGACGACCTCCTGATCTGTGGAACGCTCGCGAACGTCTGTGTCCTCCACACGGCCGGCAGCGCGGGACTGCGGGATTACCGGCCCGTTCTCGTGACCGACGCCATCGGCTACGTCGAGGCGGCCCACCACGAGTACGCCATCGACCACGCCGACTGGCTGTTCGGCGAGACGACCACGCGGGAGGCAGTCGAGTTTCTGCCGGTCTGTTGAGGCTCGCGCGACGGCCGTGGATAGTAACGATTAATATCTGAACGCCGACGAGTTAATACATGACTGTCGTTAGCGTCTCGATGCCCGAGGAGTTGGTCGAGCGGATCGACGCCTTTGCCGACGAACACGGCTACACCGGTCGGAGCGAGGTCGTCCGCGAAGCGTCGCGGAACCTCCTCGGCGAGTTCGAGGACAAGCGCCTCGAAAACCGCGATCTGATGGCGGTCGTGACGGTCATTTTCGACTACGAGACGACGAGCGTCGAGGAGCGTATGATGGGTCTGCGCCACGACTACGAGGGCCTCGTGGTCGCCAACTTCCACAGCCACGTCGGCTCGCATTACTGCATGGAACTGTTCGTTCTCGAAGGACAGTTGGACACCATCTCCACGTTCGTCGGAAAGATCCGGGCGACACAGGACACCCTCAGCGTCGACTACTCCGTGATGCCGGTCGACGAGTTCGGGCCGTTCGTCTCGCCGGAATAGCACTGTCCCCGCCGGGTTCCGGTCCGATCCGACCAGAACCGCTCCGGGTCGGCAGGCTACAGCCTTTTGTCCATCGACTGCCACCGCTCGGGCATGACGGAACTCCGTTATCTTCCCGATGCCGACGGCGTCACCGAGTTCGAGGCAACCGTTACCGAGGCGACCGACGACTACCTCGTCCTCGACGGGACGTACTTCTACCCCGGCGGCGGCGGTCAGCCGCCGGACCGAGGGGTGTTGTTCTGGGACGGCGGCCGAGCCACCGTCGTCGACGCCGAGAAGAACCACGGCGACGTGCGCCACCATCTCGGGGGAGTGGAGGGTGACCGCCCCGAGGCGGGCACGACGATCACCGGTCGGATCGACGGCGACCGTCGGGAACGGCTCCGGCGGATGCATACCGCCCAACACGTCGTCTCGCGGGTCGTTCTCGACGCGTTCGGGGCGGCGACCGTGGGGAATCAGGTGTCTGTTGACGGTGCGCGGATCGACTTCGAACCGGCCGCGTTCGACGACGAGGCGTTGTCGACCATCGAGCGTCGGTCGAACGAGGTCATCGGGCAGGACCTCACCGTCGAGAAGGGGGAACGGCCTCGGGAAGCGGTCGAGAACGCGGTACCGGAGGGCCGGACCCAACTCGACTTGATCCCCGAACACGTCGATCCGCTCCGGGTCGTCGCAGTCGGCGACTTCGACCTGTGTCCCTGTGGCGGGACACACGTCGACCGTCTCGGGGACGTGGGACGGGTCCGGATCACGAACCGCGTCTCGAAGGGAGAAGACGTCGATCGTATCGAGTACGAACTGGAGCCATGAGTCCGGAGCGGACCGAAAGCGACGGACACTAACCGCGTGGGCGGCTACCGGCGGGTAATGGAGCTTCGGTTTCTCGGCGGCGCTCGCGAGGTCGGGCGAAGTGCCGTTCTCGTGAACGACGCCCTCCTCATAGATTTCGGTATGCTGACCGACAGCCCGCCGCAGTTCCCGGTCGAGACGCCGGTTCCCGACGCGGTCGTCGTCTCCCACGGCCACCTCGACCACGTCGGCGCGATTCCGTCGTTGTTGTCGGGCGACGCCCGGCCCCAGATCCACTGGACGCCGCCGACGCGGGAACTGGCGCTCACACTCGCCCGCGACACGCTGAAACTCCACGGGGGCACACTCCAGTGTCCGTTCACCGAGAACGACGTCAAGCGGGTGACCGAGGTGTCGGAGACCCACGGCTACGGAGGATCGTTCGAGGCCGCCGGCCACGAGGTGACGTTTTTTGACGCCGGGCACATTCCGGGGAGCGCACACGTGTTGGTCGACGACGGCGACACCCGTCTGTTGTACACCGGGGACTTCCACGTCGACGGTGGGGTGGGGGCAGGGGCGGGAACAGAGACCGACCGAACCGGGCCGGCCGGACAACGACTCGTTCCGGGGACGACGGCCCGGCCCGACGCCGATGTCGTCGTCTGTGAGAGCACGTACGCCGACGTGGACCACGAGCGTCGGGGGACGGTCGAGAAGCGGTTCGCCGAGAGCGTCAAGACGACGCTCTGGGAGGGCGGGACGGTCGTCGTCCCGGCCTTTGCGATCGGGCGGACACAGGAGATGATGCTCGTCTGTGAGGCACACGACATCCCCTGCTACGTCGACGGAATGGGGAAAGGCGTCACCGAGATGATCCGCCGGCATCCGGGATTCGTCCGTGATGCGGATGCGCTCCGGCGTGCAACGTCACACGCCCGCTTTGTCACCGGCCGCGACGGCCAGCGGAGACGGATCACGGACCAGCGGGCGGCGATCATCACCACCAGCGGGATGCTCTCCGGCGGCCCCGCGATGACGTACATCCCCGAGATCCGAGCCAACCCGGTGAACAAGATCGCGATGACCGGCTACCAGGTGGAGGGAACGCCCGGTCGGAGCCTCATGGAGACGGGGCGGGCCGAAATCGACGGCCGTGTCATGCCCGTCGCCGCGCAGGTCGAGCAGTACGACTTCTCGGCACACGCCGACCGCGGTGGGTTGGTGTCGCTTCTCGAGTCGTACCGCGACGGGCGGGTGCTCGTGAACCACGGCGACCGGTGTGTGTGGTTCGCCGAGCAACTCCGGGCCGACGGGTTCGACGCGGCGGCACCCGATCTTGGCGAGACGGTCGTGGTGTGAGACGCCCCGGCCCGGCTACTCCGCCGTGTCGACAACCTCGTAGTTGATGTTGCCGTCGCGGAGGGTATCGAGGTGGGTCGAGAGTTCGTCGGCCGCGGTCAAAAGCAACACGTCGAGTCCGCGGGCGGCGGCTTCGCCGACCGCCTGTGGGGTGCCAAAACGCACGTCCGGATCGAGACCGGCCGCCCGCGCCGCCGCGAGCGCTTCGGTCCCGGCGGTCG
>NZ_JAQCNJ010000075.1 GCF_028275055.1 Haloplanus sp. | reverse complement strand
CGTCGCGTTCGAGGCTGGCGAGAAGGTCAACGCCGAGTTCGACGCGGTCGTCGGTCACGACCGACATGTTGCGGGGCGAGGAGCATGAATCTCGCGGCGGTCGAGCGCAACCCGTTTGGTCGGGGACAACGATCGACAGGTATGGATCGTCGCGTGCGACGCCTCACGGGCGTGGCACTCGTTGCCGTCGTCGCAGCGCTCGCGTGGACACGGTCGCCGTCGTGGGCGCTGACCCGCTTGGCGTGGGTGGCCACCGACCCGGTCAGGCTGACGGCGGCACTCGTCCTCGTTGCCGTTGTCCGACCGCTGTTCGCGTGGCCAACGACGCTGCTTGCGGCCGTCGTCGGCTACGGGTTCGGGCCGTGGGGGTTTCCGCTCGCGCTCGGTCTCGTTGTCCTCACCAGCATACCCCCGTACTGGGTTGCCGGGCACGGCGCGGGAGAGGGACGGATCGCCGCAGCCGGCGAGCGACTGGTCGACGAAGCCGGCGACCTGCGGAGCGTCGCCGGCAGCAGACTGCTCCCGCTTCCCTCCGACGTGGTGTCTGTGGGCGCGGGCGTCGCCGGCGTCCCCCTCCGGGCCTTTGCCCTCGGGACCGCCGTCGGCGAGGTGCCGTGGGTGGCCGTCGGCGTCGTCGCTGGCGACTCGCTCGGCGGGATACGACGGGCGTCACTCGACGCCGCCATGGACCCGGGCGTCGTCGTCGGCGCGGCGCTACTGGCGACACTCGCCTTTGCCGGGCCGGTGTACCGCCTCGTCACCACGGCGGAGTGATCAGTCCAACAACGACTCGCCCGTCATCGCCGCCGGCGTCGCGACCCCGGCGAGTTCGAGAACGGTGGGGGCCACGTCACACAGCGACCCGCCGGGCCGGATCCGTCGACCGCCCGAGGGGTCCGATCCGGGTGCGAGGTAGACGACCGGTACCGGGTTGGCCGTGTGGGCGGTGTGGGGGTCGTCGGCCGTCCCCATGTCGTCGGCGTTGCCGTGGTCCGCGGTGACGAGGGCGTGGCCACCGGCCGCGTGGACGGCATCGACCAGTCGGGCGAGTTGGCCGTCGACCGCCTCAACGGCCGCGACGGCCGCGTCGAACTCGCCCGTGTGGCCGACCATGTCCGGGCTGGCGTAGTTCAACACCAACACGTCCGGGTCGTCGCGGTCGATACTGTCGAGTGCGGCGTCGGTCACGGCCTCGGCGCTCATTTCCGGGCGGCGGTCGTAGGTCGGAACGGCCGGGCTCTCGACGATCCGCCGGTGCTCACCCTCGAACGCCACCTCACGACCACCGTTGAGGAAGTATGTGACGTGGGCGTACTTTTCCGACTCGGCGATCCGGAGCTGGGTCTTTCCCGCACCGGAGAGCGTCTCGCCGAGGGTGTCGGGAACCTCAAGCGGCGGGAAGGCGACGGGAAAGTCGAACCGCTCGTCGTACTCGGTCATCGTGACGAGTTGCACGTCCGGCGGGTCGGCCACGAACCCCCACTCCGGATCGTGGTTTGCGAGTAGCCGGGCGAGTTGTCTGGCGCGGTCGGCTCGGAAGTTGATGAACACGACGACGTCGCCGGCCTCCGGTGCCGGCCCGCCCTCGATCAGCGTCGGTTCGACGAACTCGTCCGTCTCGCCGCGGTCGTAGGCAGCCTCGATGGCGGCAAGCGCCGTCGGCTCGGCGTGATCGGCCTTCCGGGCGACGATGGCGTCGTAGGCGCGTTTCGTCCGTTCCCAGTTCTCGTCGCGGTCCATCGCGTAGTACCGACCGATCACCGTCGCCACGTCGCCGGTGCCGTGGTCGTCGACCGCCGTCTCGAGTGCCGAGAGGGCGTCGGCGCCCGCGGTTGGCGGCGTGTCACGGCCGTCGGTGAATACGTGGGTCACCGCCGTGGCGTCGTGGCGCGCGGCGAGGTCGATCAGCGCGTGCCAGTGCCGCTGGTGGGAGTGCACGCCGCCGTCGCTGAGCAGGCCAAGCAGGTGGATGCGACCGTCCGTCCCGGCGACGCGCTCGACCGCTCCACGGAGCACCTCGTTCTCGAAGAACCGCCCCTCGGCGATGGCATCGTCGATGCGGGCAAGCGGTTGCGGCACGACGCGGCCGGCACCGATGTTGAGATGACCGACCTCGCTGTTGCCCATCTGGCCGTCCGGGAGACCGACCCGCCGCCCGGAAGCGTCGAGCATGCCGGACGCCCCGGTCGCGAGGTAGCGGTCGAACCGCGGTGTGGCGGCGGCCGAAACGGCGTTACGGCCGGGGCCGCCGAGCCCCCAGCCGTCGAGGATAACCAACGCGGCGTCCATACCCGATTCGACGGAGCGGCCGGTTATCTACCTGTTGGATCGATGTGGGCTTCGCGCGTGTCGGGAACCTACCCCGTGTGATCGATCGGACGGCGTGTTCTCCCAACACCCTGAGAGGACTCCACCGACCCCGAACGCGGTGGGGGATCAGAGTCACGACCCCGCGGAGCGTGGTCGATGGGCCGCCGTAACCGCAACCGGCACGGCGACCGTCGATCCGGACACCGACGTGGTCGCCGGCCGCCCGTCTCCCTCAAGAACGGGCGACTCCGCCGAACCGCCGGAGTTGGTGGCGTCGTCCGGGTGCAGTCGACCGATGCCGAACGAACCGATTGCCGTCCCAACTGCCATCCACGGGTTCGTGACGGCGGCGACGCCGGTAAACCCGTGGGCTGTCTCGACGCCGTTCTCGCGTTTTCGACCGAGAGGCTCGACACCGGCAGCACCCGACACACCGCCACCGCGAGCGTTCGGGATCGGAGCCACACGAACGTCCCCGTTGCGCGGGCACGACGTACCCGGACACCACATCGACGTGCGGCGGCGCTCCGACGACGACCGACCGGAGAGGAAAACGACGGAGGAGTACCCGGTCACAGACGTTTTCACTCGACCCGCAGTACACGCCGTCGATGACCCCGCTTGAGATCACACTCAGACTCCTCGCCGGCGTCGTGCTCATTCTCGCGAACGGCTTCTTTGTCGCCATCGAGTTCGCCCTCACTCGTGTGCGACAGTACCCCGAGTCCGAGTTCGACACGCCAGCACTACGGCGGGCGTGGGAGATGACACAGGATCTAGAGATCTACCTCACGAGCTGTCAGGTGGGGATCACCGCCTCCAGTATCGCCGTCGGCATCGTCGCCGAACCGGCGCTGGCGGCCCTGTTCGAACCCTTTTTCGCCGGTGGGACCCTCGCTTCGGTTGGGGCCGGGGCGCTGATCGCGTACGCGATAATCAACCTCGTCCACCTGACCCACGGCGAGCAGACGCCGACGTATCTCGGCGTCGAGCGCTCGAAGTTCGTCTGTCGGTACAGCGCGCGGCCGCTCTACTGGTTCGCGTGGCTCATCTCGCCCGTGATGCGCGTGGGCGACACCGTCGCCAAGGCAACGCTCACCCTCTTCGGTGTCGAAATGACCGGTGCGTGGCTCGAAACGGAAGAACAGGTCATCGAGTCGCGGGCCGACCTCCGGACCCGCCTCACCTCCCTGCTCGACCGGGGCGACCTCCCCGAGGAACGCCGCGAGGAGGTACTCAACGCCTTGGAGGTCGGGACGACGCCGGTCGCGGAGGTCATGACCGACGCCGCAGACGTGATCGCGCTCTCGACGACGGCGTCGGTCGACGAGAACCTCGAGACCATCAGGGAGACGCCACACACCCGCTTTCCACTGATCGGCGAGGAGCCAACAGACTTCCGGGGCATCGTCTACGTGCCCTCGATCCTGACCCACGTCGACGACCTCGAAGCCGGAGAGACGACGTTCGAGGCCATCGCCGCCCCGCCGATGACGCTGTCGGCAGAGACGACCGTCAGCGACGGCTTCGATCAGTTTCAGGCCGAAAAACAGGAACTCGCTCTGGTCCTCAGCGACGGCGCAGTGGTGGGGCTTCTGACCGCGACCGACGCGCTCGAAGCCGTGATGGGCGAACTTAACGATCCGCTGGATCGGGCGTGGGGCGAGACCGGGGTCGGCAGAACCGACCTCGGCGGCGACACTCACGCCTCGTAGTGGGCCCAGACGTACAACGTGGCGTACGAGCGGTACGGCCGCCACGGCTCCGCGACCGACCGCATCTCGTCCCGGGAGTCACAGTCGTACAGCTCAGCCAGTCCCCGCCGGATCGCGAGGTCGCCGAGCGGAAGAACGTTCTCACGGCCCAACGCGAATATACAGTACATCTCCGCGGTCCACCGGCCGACCCCCGTGATTTCGGTGAGGGCCTCGACCACCGCCTCGTCGGACCGCCCCTCGAAGGCGGCCCGGGACAGGTCGCGGTCGCGAAAGGCCGTCGCAGCGTTGCGGATGTAGTCCACCTTGACCCCCGACAGACCGGCGTCGCGGAGAACCTCCCGGTCGGCGTCGAGAACGGACTCGGGGGTCACCGCCTCAAGTCGGGCAAAGACCCGTTCCCGGACGGCCTCCGCGCTCGCGGTCGACACCTGCTGGTTGATGATGCTCACGACCAGACGCCGGAACTCGTCGTCCGCGGGGGGAAGCGTCACTTCGCCGTGGGTCTCCATCAGATCGGCCATCACGGCGTCGGCCCGGAGAACGCGCCGCCAGTCGGTCATTTGCCCCCTCCTGCACCCGACCCTTCAGCGGGAGCCAGCGGATCGAACCGGTCGAGTCGGCCGAAGACACGGCTCGCGACGGCGACGGCGACGACGGACAACAGGACGGTCAACAACGGCAGGAGGAAGCCGGGGTCGTACCGGAGCGGGGGGTGGTACCCGAGTGCGTAGTCGAAGAGGTCGTTCACCAGAAGGGCACCGAGCGCGATTTTCAGCGCGCGGTCGGTCGTCCGTCCGTAGTGGGGGATAGCGAAGGCCTCGACGACGAACAGCAGGTGGGTGAGGACGATGCCCCAGTAGTCCCACAGCGCCGCCCCACCGAAGCCGACATACAGGCCGGGACGGAGGTGCAACGCCACGACGGTCCAGAGACCGTATTTGAACAGCCAGACGAACGCGAACGTGTGCAGGTAGGCGAGTGGCACGTTCGTCGGAGCGTTCCGGACACGACGGCGGAGATTCGGGAGGAGCGTCGCGATGGACAACGTCGCCAGCGCGATGGCGGTCGGCGAGTCAGCAAAGAGCGGGTAGAGAATCGAGGGAAGCGCCGCGAGCGATGGGTCGGAGTGGACGTAGAAGCTCACTCCCACCAGAAAGGCGGTCCCGTTGGCGGCCAGAAGCACAGAGAGGCTGGCCGGGTTGCCGAGGTAGTACTCCACGTAACGCCCGCCGTCGAACGGGACCGAAACCATCGATCATCAACAGGGCCGGTCGGCGCTAAAGCCTGTCGCGTCGTGGCCGCAATGGACACCCACAACGCTGATACCCCGGTCGCCCGTTCTCTCGGTAATGACTGCCACGCGCACGGTCGAACTGGAGGGGCACATTATCGATTCGGGGATGATGCAGCGGTGTTTCGGCATCGTGATGGATATGGGCGGCTCCTTCGAGGTCGAGGAGTTCGACATCGGCCGCCGGAAAGACGAGGTGTCGTACTGCCGGATGCAGGTGCAGGCCGACGACGAGGATGCCCTCCGGTCGATCCTCCACGAACTCCACCAGAGCGGCGCGAACCTCTCTGACCCCTCCGACGTGACGTTGGACCCCGCACCCGCCGACCAGGTGGTTCCCATGGGCTTTTACTCGACCACAAACCATCCGACCCAGGTTCGCCACGAGGGGGAGTGGATCACCGTCGAGGACGTGGAGATGGACTGTGCCATCGTGGTCGATCCCGACGGTCCGGACGGGCCACGGGCGTCCACGAAGGTGCTGAACGGCATCCGGGAGGACGACCTCGTTGTGACGGGCGAGGCGGGTATCCGCGTCCAACCCCCCGAACGCCCCCGCGACGCCTCCGGTCCCTTCGGGTTCATGCAGGGCGGTGTCTCCAGCGAACGCCCCTCCGAGTCGCTCATCGAACAGGTCGCGGAGGCCATCGCGGAGACAAAACGCGAGGGTGGAACGGTGCTGGCGGTGTGTGGCCCGGCACTGATCCACTCCGGGGCCGGCGGCGAACTCGCTCGCCTCGTTCGGGAGGGGTACGTCGACATGATCAGCGCGGGCAACGGCTTCGCCGTCCACGACCTCGAACGGGGGCTCTACGGCACCTCGCTGGGGATGGACATCGAAACGCTCGAACACCCCCGACAGGGACACAAACACCACATCTACACCATCAGCGAGGTGATCCGGGCGGGCGGCATCGAGGAGGCGGTCGACGATGGACTGGTCGAGGAGGGTGTGATGTATGAGTGTGTCACCAACGACGTACCGTACGTTCTCGCGGGGTCGATCCGGGACGACGGACCCCTCCCCGACACCATCACCGACGCGGTCGAGGCACAGAACGCGATCAGAGAACAGGCCCACGAGGCGGACATGGTGTTGATGCTCGCGACGCTGTTGCACTCGGTCGCGGTGGGCAACTGCCTCCCGTCGACGACGAAGGTGGTCTGTGTCGACATCAACCCCGCGACCGTGACCCAACTGCTCGACCGTGGCAGTTCACAGGCCATCGGCATGGTGACCGATATCGGGACGTTCGTTCCCACGCTGTCCGAGAAGCTACTCGACGTGGACGACGCGGCCTGAACGAGACACAAACCGCCGTTTGAACCTCCCGAAAGCCTTTGTCCCATCCGGAGTCATCGGAGGTATGCGCCGCGAAACAACGCTGGCCGGCGGTGCGGTCGGCGTCGCCCTCGTTGCCCTCGTCGCCGCCGTGGCCGTCCCCGGCGCGCTCGCGGACCCGACCGATGATCGCCCGGTCCGTCCCGGCCCGGTCGACATCGCCGACATGGACCTCTCGGCCGGCGAGGTGACGGGCGATACGGTTGTTCTGAGCGTGGAGACCCGCCTCGCACACCGTGGGCCACCCGCGCGAAACGTCAGCCTGCGGGTGCAGGCCGTCGACACCGAGTCGGGACTGGTCGAAACCAGTAGGTCCGTCGATGTCGGCGACCTGACCGCCGAGAAGGAGACGGCCGTGCCGACGAACCTGACCGTCCCCCGCGAGGGCGGCTACCGCGTCCAGGCGGTCGTCTACCGCGACGGCGAACGCGTCGACAGCGGGGCACGCGAACTCCGCGGGTTGGAGGCGCTCCGGCCCGCATACGCCCGCAGCGCCGTCGAGTTCGCCGACCGTGACGCGCTCCCGTCTGTTTCGTTCGGCGTCGCCGAGACGACCGACGAGCGGACGACCCTTGTTATGCAGGCCGCCCTGACCAACGGCGGTGACGCACAACCCGAGGATCTGGAGGTCACGCTGACGCTCCGACAGGCCGACTCGAACATCGTCGCCGGTCGGACGACCGTCCCGGTCGAGTCGGTCCGGCCCGGCCGGACGGAGACGGTCGATGCCCGACTGACGGTCCCGTCGGGGTACAACTACTACATCGACGCCGTGCTCCGGAAGGACGGCGTCGTCATCGACACCGCACGTGGGGCCGCAAACCTCGACCCCTCGGAGACGATCAGCGTCAACGAGACCCGGCGAGACGTGGAACTGCGTGTCGGTGACTTCACCCGCGGCGACGGCGCCGGCGGCGGTGACGACGGCGGCCGGCCGGTCGCCGAGCGGACGGGCGCACCGACCGAAAGCGCCGGCCCCGGCTTCGGCGTGGGCGTCGGCGTCGCCGCCGTTGCACTGCTCGCCGCCGCGCTACTCGCCCGGAGGAACACCCAATGAGCAACACGTCCACCGACACCCCGAGTACAGACGCCGGCGACACAGTCGAGACGAGCGACGATTCCGACGGCGGGTTTCGCGTCCGGCGCTACGCCAACTACGCCGTTCTCCTGGTGTTGGGGGTGCTCGCGCTCGTCGCCGTGATCCGCCTGTATTTCAGCGTCTCGAACGTTATCACGACGTGGGTCGCGAGCGAGTACCGCTCGTTGTTTCAGGCGGCGTTCAACCTCGTCGTGTTGCTGGCGACGGGGCTGGGCATCTCCTACCAACTCCGACGGCTCTACGGCTGAGTCAGGCAACGACGGCCCACGACAGAAACACCACGACCCCGCCAAGCGCCGTACTGAGAACGCCGTGAACCCGGAGTCGGTCCAACAACGCGTGGGCGTCGCCGCTCACGGTCAGAAGGTCGTGGACCTCGCTACCGAGTTCACACCGGGGCAGAAAGTCCATCGCCACGTGGAGAAAGATGCCGGCGGCGAAACCGAAGACGACGCCCCGGACGGGGGGCGCGGCCGGCAGACTGACCAGACTGGAAAGGATGGCCGCGATGCCGACGCCGGCGGCAGGGACGAGCAACGCCGCCGGGTCGCGACCGTTCGAGACGAGTCGCCGGGCCGCCGCATAACCTGCCGGTCCCTTGTGCGAGACGATAGCGAGGCCAAGGATCGGACCGAGGCCGGGCATATTACCGTAGACGACACCGATGATGGTCCCGGCGGCGAAGGCGTGTGCCGACAACGTCGCGGTCGTACGGCCCATCGGCAGGTCGCGGTGGGCGAGACGGTGGCCGACCGTGTGGCCGGCAAAGCCGGCGAGGAGGCCGAACGCGACGCCGAACCCGCCGAAGTTGGCGTCGTGGCCGATGGCCTGCGGGACGAGAAACACCGCGGCGCTTGTCACCATCGCGCCGCTTGCGAGGCCGTATCCCCACACAAGCGCCCATGGACGGTCGCCGGGAGACCGACGCCCGAGTGCGACGCCGCCAGCCATGGCGAGAAACGCCACCCACGAGATGCCGAGCAGTTTCCAGGCGTTCGCTCTCGCGGCCAGCAATGACAGCGCCGCGAGCGACCCCGCCGCGGCGACGCCGAGAAACGAGCGTCGAATCATATTAACAACGGGATCGCAGTAGTTAATAATACGTTCGGTTCGGCGATCGGATCGCCGGCCGGTGCCCTACCGGGTCGCTCGCTTCCACGCCCGCAGGTCAAGGACCTCGCCGTCGACGGCGTCGGCGTCGACGTCGCGGGCCGCCCACACGAACATCGGCGCGACATCCTCGGGGTCGCGTCCCGTCCCACCGCTCAGGTCGGTGGCGACGTAGCCGGGGTCGACGACACCGACCGACTGTTCGATGTCGGCAGAGAACCCTCGGGCCAGCGCCTCCGCGCCCGCTTTCGAAACGGCGTATGCCCCCATACCGGGCGTCGCCTCGCGGGCGACCGACCCCGAGGGGACGAGGATCCGGCCGTCGGCGGCGAGGTGGGGAAGCGCCTCGGTGATCGTTGCGAAGACACCCCGGACGTTCGTTCGCATCGTGTCGTCGAAGGCGGCGTAGGACGTCTCGTCGAGTGGGCTTGCTCCCGGTTCGCCGCCGGTGACCGCGGCATTCGCCACGACGACGTCGATGTCGCCGTCGCGGGCGGCCGTCTCCATCAGTCGTCTCACGTCGAACTCGTCGCGAACGTCGGCCTGAACCGCGGTTGCCGGCCCCTCCACGTCCTCGGTGACAGCTTCTATCCCGTCCAGCGACCGGGCACAGCACGTGACGCGTGCGCCTTCGGCGACGAACCGGCGGACGACGTTCGCACCGATCCCACGACTCGCTCCCGTTACCACGGTGTTCGTCCCGTCCATATGCGCCGTTCGTCTGCCACGAGCATGAAAGGCAGGCCACGACCCCGTTTCTCACGTCACTGTTTCTCAATAACGGAAGTAGATTTGTAATACGCTAACTTAATTTCAGAATTTTTAATATGGCCCGTTCCTAACGACGTATATGAGCCAGCACACGGACTCCGACGAGAACACCAACACCGAATACTACATTCCCGGCGCATCGGTCGATTCGACCGCTCCCGGTCCCATCGAGCGGCTTCTCACCCACCTGTTCCGCCGTCGCGGTCGCTTCTGAGAACGGTCGGTTGAGTTGTTTCGTGACCGTTTTGCTTCCTGCCGTTCTCCACTCGGTAAATGACCCTCCGCGCGTTCGACCCGCTTCACGTCGTTGCGGCACATCTCGCAGTTCTCGTCGCCGTCATCCATCTGGCACTCGGCGTCAGCAACTGGCTCACCTACCTCGGGGGTGGGATCATCGTTCCGCCGGACATCCGGTGGCCGTTGTTCGTTCTCTCGGGACTCGCCATCGTGGCCGGTCTGGTCGCCGCCGTCGCCGGTGTCGGCCGCCGACCCCTCTACGCCGCCGGCGTGGGGTTGATGTCCATCTACGTCGTTGGCTACTTCGCCTGGCATATCGGTGGCCACCGGCCGCTCCTGATCGTCGGCCCCGGCACCGACCACCACGGGTCGACGCTGAGTTATATGCTCGCCCACGTGTTCGCCGGCCCGGTCGAGTTTCTGGCGCTCGCGAGCGAGACGGCCCTCGCCGGCCTGCTTGCGCTCTTTTATTACCGCGACGACTGATTGCCCGTGTCCGGGCACGCTCCGTGCGTTCCCGGCACAGTCTTTTGTCAGACAGCGTCGAAGGATGTGTATGGCATCCGACCCGTTCGTCGTTGTCGGCGGCGACGCCGCCGGTCTGAGCGCAGCGAGCAAGTTCCGACGCGAATCCGACCGGGATGTCGTCGTCCTCGAACGTGGCCGGTGGGTCTCATACGCCCACTGTGGCCTGCCCTACTTTATCGAGGGGTCCGTCGACTACCTGACCGACCTGCTGTCGCTCTCGCCGGCGGACATCGAGAAACGAGGGATCGACCTCCGCCGTGGCCACGAGGCGGTGGCGGTCGACCCCGACGACCGGACGGTAACGGTCCGCGCCAACGGCGAGCGGTTCGACCAACCCTACCGCGAGTTGCTCGTTGCGACGGGGGCAAGCGCGACGACCGGCCCGTTCGACGCCGACCGCGACGGCGTCTTCACCGTCCACGGCCTCGACAGCGCGGCGGCCATCGACGCGTACCTGTCGCCGCCGAGCGACTACGACCGCGACCGTCTCGGCGACGGTCCCGTCGACGAGGCGCGGGTTGACCGTAACGTCGCGTTCGATCCGCCCGAACGGGCGGCCATCATCGGCGGGGGCTACGTCGGCATCGAGATGGCTGAGGCCCTCGCGGCCCGGGACCTCGACATCCACCTGTTCCAACGTTCCGATCACCTCCTCCCACCGTTCGGGGAAGCGGTCGGCGATCGGGTCGAGACACACCTCGACGAACAGGGAGTAAATGTCCACACCGGCCGGTCGGTCGCCGCCATCGAGGGCGAAGACCGGGTCGAGGCCGTCGTCGCCGGCGAGGACACGTCCTCGGAAAACGGCCGAACAGGCCCCGAGGGCGACCGATACGCCGTTGGGTTGGCGTTGCTCGGTGTCGGCATCGAACCGAACGTGGGCGTGCTTGACGGCACCGGGGTCGACCGGGGACCGGCGGGAGCGATCCGGACCGACGCGTACGGCCGGACCTCGGCCCCAGGGATCTACGCCGCGGGCGACGTGGCGACGGCGAGTCACGCCGTCACCGGTGAGGAGGTGTGGGTGCCGTTGGGACTGACGGCCAACCGTGCCGGGCGGGCGGTCGGCGCGACGGTTGCCGGCGATCCGACGGCCGTCGGCGACGTGGCCGGCACGGCGGTCGTGAAGGCGTTTGATTTGGAGTGTGGCCGCGTCGGGATGTTTCCGGAGGCAGCCACAGAGGCCGGGTTCGACCCCGTGACGGAGACGGTCACCGCGGGGTCGCGCTCGGGCTACTACCCCGGCGGCGACGACACGGTCGTCACACTCGTCGCCGACCGGACGACCGAACGCGTTCTCGGCGGGAGTATCGTCGGCTGTGACCGGGCGGCGATCAGGATCGACACGCTGGCGACGGCCATCGAGGCCGACATGAGGGTCGGCGAGTTAGAACGGCTAGATCTGGCCTACGCGCCGCCGTTCAGTCCGGTGTGGGACCCGATCCTCGTCGCCGCAAAGGTACTCGGGGGTCGACGTGACGACTAAGCTGGGTTCGGTGACCGGTCGGTCGCCACACCGGGTCCGGAGTCCGGGAGTAGGACACCGATCCCGCCGCCGCCGGGTAGTATATACGGGTCACGTTCGTACGTCCGCACATGTCATCCAGCCCGCCGGTCGGAACAGCCGACGGTCGGTCGGTCATCGTCGTCGGGAGCGGGTTCGGTGGGCTCTCGACGGCCTGCTACCTCGCCGACGCCGGCGCGAACGTGACCGTCTTGGAAAAGAACGAACAGCTCGGCGGCCGGGCGAGCCGTCTCCACGCCGACGGCTTCCGGTTCGACATGGGGCCGTCGTGGTATCTCATGCCCGACGTGTTCGAGAACTTCTTCGCCGATTTCGGCCGCCGGCCGGACCAGTACTATCGACTCGAACGGCTCGACCCACACTACCGTATCTTCTTCAAGGACGGCGACCAGGTCGACCTCGTTCCCGACATGGACGCCAACCGCGACCTGTTCGAGTCGTACGAACCCGGCGCCGACGCGGCCCTCGACGACTATCTCGAACAGGCCGCCTACACCTACGACGTGGGAATGGAACACTTCGTCTACGAGGACCGCCCGCGCCTGCGCGACTACGTCGACCCCGACGTGTTGCGGTACGCCCGTGGGCTGTCGTTGTTGGGAACGATGCAGGACCACGTCGAGGAGTACTTCGACCACCCGAAACTCCAACAGATCGTCCAGTACTCCCTCGTGTTCTTGGGCGGCGCGCCCAACAACACCCCTGCGCTCTACAACCTGATGAGCCACGTCGATTTCAACCTCGGCGTCTACTACCCCGAGGGCGGCATGGGTGCCGTCGTCGACGGTGTGGTGGCGATGGCCGAGGAACTGGGCGTCGACTTCCGTACGGACCACCCGGTCGCGGAGATCAGGGGTCGCGAGGGCGGCTTCGCCGTCCGCACCGAGGGCGGCCGCGAGTTTTTCCCCGATGAGGTGGTGTCCGACGCCGACTACGCCCACACAGAACAGGAACTGCTCCTCCCCGAGGACCGTCAGTACGACGCCGACTACTGGGACTCGCGCACCTACGCTCCCTCCGCGTTTCTCGTTTATCTCGGCGTCGAGGGCGATGTGGAGCCGTTGGCCCACCACACCCTCGTTCTGCCCACGGACTGGGACGACCACTTCGACACCATCTTCGGCGACCCCGCGTGGCCCGAGGAGCCGGCCTACTACCTTTGTGTTCCGTCGAAAACCGACGACACTGTCGCCCCCGACGGCCACAGCAACCTCTTTGCTCTCGTTCCGATCGCACCGGGACTCGACGACACCCCGGAGCGCCGCGAACGGTTCCGCGACCTGTTGCTCGACGACATCGCCGAACACACCGGCGTCGACCTCCGTGACCGCATCGTCTTCGAGGAACTCTTCTCCGTCTCCGAGTTCGCCGATCGGTACAACAGCACGCAGGGGACCGCCCTCGGCCTCGCTCACACCCTCAAACAAACGTCGCTTCTCCGGCCGTCCCACGCGTCCAGCGAGGTGGACGGTCTCTACTTCACCGGGTCGTACACCACGCCCGGTATCGGCGTCCCGATGTGTCTCATCAGCGGTCAGTTGACGGCGGAGGCGATGGGCCGCGAACGCTCACGATGACCCTCGGCGGTCGGCTCCGCTATTTGGCCGTCTGCTCGCGGCCGCGGTTCTGGCTCTACCTCGCCGGACCCGTCGCGGTCGGCGTTACCTACGCCGCCGCCACGACCGCCGACCTGTTCACGCCGATGACGATTGCGCTTGCCGGGTACTTTCTCATCCCCGCGAACGTCCTGTTGTACGGCATCAACGACGTGTTCGACGCGGATATCGACGAGCTGAACCCGAAAAAGGAGGACCGCGAGACGCGGTACGGGGGCGACCCCCTGATCCCGGCCGCGGTGGCCGCGAGCGCGCTCCTCGCCGCCGTCCCCGCCGCGTTGATGCCGCCGCTTTCGTGGCCGTGGCTCGCCGGGTTCATCGTACTCGGTGTGGCCTACAGCGCCCCGCCGGCCCGCCTGAAGACCAGACCCCCGCTCGACTCGCTCTCGAACGGCCTGTACGTGCTTCCCGGTGTCGCCGCCTACGCGGCCGTTTCGGGCACCCACCCTCCAGTCCTCGCCGTTGTCGGCGGCTGGCTGTGGGCGATGGCGATGCACACCTTTTCGGCGATTCCCGACATCGAGCCCGACCGCCGGGCGGG
>NZ_JAQCNJ010000073.1 GCF_028275055.1 Haloplanus sp. | reverse complement strand
CTCGGCGCTCGACCCCTGGAAGCGGTCGACTGTGTCGACGGCGACATCGACCCGGCGGCTGATCTCGGCGACCTGTGCGCGAAACGGCGCGATCACCACCACGTCTTCTGGGTCAACGCCGACATCGAGATACTCCGCCACCACGGCGGCGACACGGTCGGCCTCGGCCGGGTTGGCGTTTCCCTCGCGACGACCGTCGGGGTCGACGAACCGGACGCCGTCGCGGAGGTGGGGGGAAAGTGTGTTGCCGTCGACGCCGGGGAGGTCTGCCAACGTTCCGCCAGCCACCGTGGGCGTCGCCGGGCGGAGCGCTCCGTCGTAGAACTCCGCGGAGGCGAAAGCTTGGATACGCTGGCTCATGCGGTACTGCTTATCGAGCATGACCGACGCCTCCGGGTGTTCGTCGCGGAGGCGCTCGAACAGCGAGCGCGCGAGGCGGTCGCTGCCCGACCGGACGACCGGCGGGAGTTGCTGGTGGTCGCCGACGAGGACGAACCGGTCGGCGCGGTTGATCGCCGCGAACGTTCCCGGTTCGGTCAGTTGCGATGCCTCATCGACCACCGCGACGTCGAACGACTCCTCGCAAAGCGTCCGCGAACCACAGGTCGCGGTGGTGGCGGCGACGACCGGCGACTCGCGGAGGCGGGCCGCCCGCTCGTTTGGCTCACCCCGCCGTTCGAGGCGCAGGTCGAGCATATCCTCGCGGACGCCCGTCGCCGTTCCGACGCGGGCCACGGCCTCGAACCCCTGATCGCGGAGCGCCTCGAGGGCGTTGTCGACCGCGCGGTTCGTAAACGCCGAAAGAATGACGCGGTCACCGCGGGCGACGAGTTCTCGAACGAGTCGGGCGATGGCGTAGGTCTTGCCCGTCCCTGGGGGGCCGTGGATCAGGGCAAAATCCTCGGCTCCCAGCGCCCGTCGGATCGCCTCGTTCTGTGCATCGTTGTTGTCGACGAACGTCCCCGTTATCTCGTCAAACTCGGGGGCACGTCGGCCAAAGAGTACGTCCTTACGATCGGAGTCGGTTTTTAGGAGGGTGTCGTGCAACGCCGTCAACTGTCGTGAGACGGAGAGTTCGGAGGGGTAGACGTCGAGTCGGCACAGATCGAGCGGTTCGTCGGTTCGGACGACCGCCTCCCCGTCCAACGACTCGATCCGACCGAGTTCCGCGTCGCCACCGACCGGATCGCCGTCGCTGGCGAGTGCCACGTCCCCCTCGCGGAGTTTCGACACCGCGTCGTCGGGGACACGAGCGCGGAGTTCCCACTCGCCGCCGGGCAGTTCCCGGCGGCCGGTCGGCTTGAGGTCGATCAGCGCGCGGTCGTCGTCGAACCGTTCTTTGGCGCGTTGCTCCCAGAGTTTGCGGTACTCCGCGTGGACCGCGCGGCGTTCGTCCTCGATAGCGTGGTAGAACGTCTCGAAATACGATCGCTCCGCCTGGGGGATGGCCGTCCCGACCTGCCCCGCCTTCGACTCCTGGTTGAGGCGGCCGGAAACGACCATGCAGGTGTCCTGCTCGAAACACCAGTCACAGCGTGCGTCGGCCTCGTACCCGGTCGGGACGCGGCGCTCGGCCTCGGCCGCCGCGATTTCGTTTCGTGTCCGAACGACGAACTCCAACAGTCCACGACCGACGGTGAACTCCTTTGCCGGCGAGAGGTCCCCGCTCGTCTCGCTCCGGTCGAGGGCCGCGTTTTTGGTGTACAACAAGGTCCCGGTGTCGGGCGGGTCGCCGGACTCGCCAAGCAGGAGTGCGTACGTCGCCGCCTGAATCTTGTCGTGAAACCGCGGGTCGCGGTTCGTGTTCTTTCCCGTCTTGAGCTCGACCGGCATCCCCCGTCTGAGGGCGTCAGCGCGGCCCTTGATCCCGAAGGTGGGGCTGATCAGGGTGTACTCGGAACGCCACTCGTCCTCGTCGGTGAGGGTGCCCTGTGCCAGCCAGTTCTCGATGGCGGCGGCGTTGCGCCGCACCTCGTCGCGCACCTCCTCGGCCTCACGTCCGAGCAGTCCGAGTTCCAACCCCGCGGCCTCGACGTGATCCGCCACGGCAGAATCGAGGTCGCGACCCCGGAGCAGGTCGCCGAACACCTCGTGAACGATGGTCCCTTTGACCACCGGGTACGCGAGGGGAACGCCCGAGAGCTTGTTCAGGTAGTACATCCGGGGACACTGCACCCACGAGCGCACGTCGGTCACGTCGACGAGAAAGTCGGGTTCGAGAACGACGTAGGAGTCGCCCGTGGTGGTGTAGCCGTCGCCTCGTGGCTCGGCGTCGGTGACGAGGAGGTCCATCCCCTCGGCGGCGTGGTCGGCGGTGTGGGTCCACTTCCCCCACAGCATCACGGGTACGGCCTCGCGGTCGGTCGCCACCTTCACATCCTCACCCACGTCGGGCCGGACCGTCGTTTCGACGAGGTCACGCTCGCCGTACTCCGTCGAGACGGTTCGCACATCGCCCACCTCAAGGATCGTCCCGCGAACGTTCACGCCCGGGGGTCGGTGGGCGGCGGCGAAAAACCCTGCGTCGCGCGGCGGATACGGGGCGCGTGGCGTGTGGACACGTCCGGACCGCCACCCGAACCCGGTCTGATCAAGACTCCCGTCGTGGCGACTCGGTCACGGGCACCACCTCGTCCGACCGGCAGAGCGGGCAGGAGTGTGCCGGGCCGTCGACGCCGGTGCCACACACCGCACACTCGAATGTAGAGGCGGTGTCGGTCGCCGGTGTGCCGGAGGCGTCGTTTGTCCGGTTCCCCGCGCCGGTCGCCGGGTCATCCGTCGGGACGTTTCGGTCGTCGGGACCCGCTTGCCCCGCCGACTCCGTCCCCGCCTCCGGGCCGGTGACGACCACCGAACCGGAACCGGCGTCGGTCGAGAGTTTAGGTGGGTCATCCTGTGAGGTCACCGCTCCGGCCGCTGTCTCTGGCTCTGGCTCCGAGGCGGTCACGGCGTTGGCCGCCCGCGGCGACACGTCCGGCGTCTCCAGCGGTCGGTCGTCGCGGTGTGTGATGTCCGGGCCGCCCCCTCTTTTTTCCCCTCCCCGTTCGGTCCGTGGCTCGTCGGCCGCGGTGTCGTTCTCGTCGGCTCCACCGAACAACGAGCCAACCCACTCCCGGATCCGGGTCACGAGTCCGCTCATCGATAGTGTTTGAACAACAGCGCCTTCACGTCGTCTTTGGTCCGAACGTGCTCGGTCGAATCGTCCGAGAGTTCGACCGCGTACCGCTCGTCGCCCGAGGATTCGCCCCACTTGTCGTCGTGGGTGTCGAGCAGGCTCATCATCTCGTTCAGCATGGCGTCATCGCCGCCGCTGTCCCCGCCGCCGCCGGAGTCCTCGTCCGCGTCGCCGTCGGTGGCGGCGTCGCTCCCCTCGTCGGCTGTGTCCGTCGTCGTCCCACCCGATTCGTCGGACGACGGGCCGGTCTCGGCGTCGGCCGTCGTCGCCACACCGGCATCCGCGGCGTCGGCGTTGTCCGCCTCGTACCGATCGAGGAGATACTCAACGGCGTCGCACGGGCGGACGTGCCCGTACTTGCCGACCACGTCCTGCGCGATGTTCTCCTGTAATGCGCGCAGGCGCTCTTCCTGTTCGGGCGTGATCTCTATCTCCGGCATCGTGCCGAGCATACGTCCCGCGGACAATGAATGTGCGCGTCCCGACGACCGACAGGCTAACCTCGGTCGCTTCCCAACACCGATCTATGCGGATCAGAGAGTGGCAGGATATCCTTGACGATGTGACCGACGGGAGCACCGACCCCGACGGGTGGCGGGCCATCGCCGGACAGCGTCGGGACGGTGTCGGCGAGGATCTGTATCTTGGCCACCCCAGCACCGGGGTGTACCACCTCAAGACGTACGCCAAAAACCCCTACGACGTCCGGGGGGTCGGCGCACAGGTCGCCCGAAAGGTCGACAACGGCATCGACCCGTACTTTCCGAGCGAGGACCTCGATCGCCGGTTCGCCGTCCAGTCGCCCCCGGAGAACGAGAAAGAAGCCGAATCGACCGCCCGGAGACTCGCGGAGACGATCAAGGTCCACGCCGAGGCGCCGACGACACCGGAGGATCTCTTTACCGACGTGATGGACGCCATCGACAGCCCGGCCTACGGCCCGATGGAATTCGAACTGTCGGACCGGCCGGACGAACTCGACGCGCTCTCGGAGACGTTCGAGGAGGCGGATGCATTGTTGTCGGCGGAACTCGACGACCTCATCGAGACCGAAGGGGTCGACCGCGGGTTCCAGTAAGTTTCAGTTCGCCTCGGCTGTTTTCGCTTCGAGCAGTTCCTTGTATCGGTTGCGGATGGTCACCTCGGAGATGTTGGCAACCTCGCTGACCTCGCTTTGGGTCACCGTCTCGTTGGTGAGAAGGGCGGCGGCGTAGACGGCCGCGGCGGCGAGGCCGACCGGACTCTTGCCGCTGTGGACGCCCCGTTCGCGGGACGCTTGGAGGAGTTCACGGGCCTGTCGGCTCGACTCCTCCGAGAGGTTGAGGTCGGAGGCAAACCGCGGGACGTACTGCTCGGGGTCCGCCGGCTTGACTTCGAGTTTGAGCTCGCGAACGACGTAGCGGTACGTCCGCGTCAACTCCATCTTCTCGACGCGGGAGACGGTGGCGATCTCGTCGAGCGACCGTGGGGTGCCGGCCTGTCGGGCGGCCGCATACAGTGCGCTCGTGGCGACGCCCTCGATGGAGCGACCGGGGAGGAGATCCTCCGAGAGTGCGCGGCGGTAGATCACCGAGGCGGTCTCGCGGACGTTCTCGGGGAGGCCAAGCGCCGAGGCCATGCGGTCGATCTCACCGAGTGCCTGTTTGAGGTTGCGTTCTTTCGAGTCTCGGGTGCGGAACCGCTCGTTCCAGGTGCGTAGACGCTGCATCTTCTCGCGCTGGCTCGAACTCAGTGACTTGCCGTAGGCGTCCTTGTTCTGCCAGCCGATGTTTGTCGATAACCCCTTATCGTGCATCATCTGGGTCGTCGGTGCGCCGACCCGTGACTTCGAATCGCGCTCGCTGGCGTTGAACGCCCGCCACTCGGGGCCGTGGTCGATTTCGTCGGTCTCGACGACGAGTCCACAGTCGGAACACACCGTCTCACCGTGTTCCTCGTCGGTGACGAGACTCCCGCTACACTCGGGGCAGGTGACCGACTCCGTCTGCTTTTCGTCCGTTCGATCCTGTTCTCGCTCACTCGGCTTCGTCGTGGTGTACGTCGTGGTGTCGCTCATTGTGGGCGGGCACCCTCACCGGGGAGAAACAGAGAGACGTTCGGTGAGAAGTGTCCTTACAAAATGTGCGTGATGAAAGAATAAAAAGCCACCGAGGCAACGGCTCTCATACCGGTTCGTCACGGTCGAACACGCGTGATTTCGTCCGTGTGGACCGGCCGTCGGCGCCGAGAAGCCGCCGATGGATTGTGTTCGTCGGTCGCCGATAACACGACGGGGCCGACCGGGCTCAGTTGAGGTCGAACCGGTCGAGCCGCATCACCTTGCTCCACGCGTCCACGAAGTCGTGAACCAACTCCGCCTCGCCGTCGCTGGAGCCGTACACCTCCGAGATGGCACGGAGCCGGTCGTTCGATCCGAAGATGAGGTCGAAGCGGGTCGCTTCCCACTCGGCCTCACCCGTCTCGCGGTCGTAGCCGTCGAAGAGGTTCTCGTTTCCGGGGACCGGTTCCCACTCGTAGTCCATATCGAGCAGGGTCATAAAGAAGTCGTTGGTCAGCGTTCCCGGTTCGTCGGTGAAGACACCGTAGTCCGAGTTCTGGTAGGTCGCGCCGAGTGCGCGCATCCCGCCAACCAGCGCCGTCATCTCGGTCGCCGTCAGATTCAGCAGTTCGGCTTTGTCGACGAGCAGTTCCTCCGGCGTCTCCTCGACATCGTCGCGGAGATAGTTCCGGAACCCGTCGGCTCTGGGCTTGAGCGCCTCGAACGACTCGACGTCGGTCTGTTCCTGTGAGGCGTCCGTACGTCCCGGTTCGAACGGAACCTCCACGTCGTACCCGGCCTCGGCCGCCGCCTGTTCGACGGCCGCGTTGCCACCGAGAACGATCAGATCGGCGAGCGAAACTGCCACGCCGTCGGACCGCGAGGCGTTGAACTCAGCCTGGATGCCCTCGAGCGTCTCGAGGACCGTCGCCAGTTCGGCCGGTTCGTTCACCTCCCAACTGCGCTGGGGTTCGAGACGGACACGAGCGCCGTTTGCGCCACCGCGCTTGTCGCTGTCGCGGTACGTGGACGCCGACGCCCAGGCCGTCTTGACGAGTTGGCTGGTGGACAGGTCGGTGTCGAGAATCCGTGATTTGAGTTCCTCGACCGCCTCGTCGCCGACGGTATCGTGGTCGGCGTCGGGGAGGGGGTCCTGCCAGATCATCGTCTCGTCTGGAACCTCGGGGCCCAGGAAGCGTTCGGGTGGACCCATGTCGCGGTGGGTGAGTTTGTACCACGCCTTCGCAAAGGCCATCCCGAACTCCATCGGGTTCTCCTGGAACGTCTCCATGACCTCCCGATAGTCCGGATCACGTTTCAGCGCGATGTCGGTCGTGAGCATCATGGGCGTGACCTCCTCGTCGGGGTTCTGTGCGCCGGGTGCGGGGTCGACGAGTTCGCCCTCCTTGGGCGTCCACTGCCAGGCGCCGCCCGGCCCCTTCTCCGGTTCCCACTCGTATTCGAGCAGGTTGTTGACATACCCCATGTCCCACTCGGTCGGGGAGGCGGTCCACGGACCTTCGATGCCGCTGGTGGTGACACCCTCCTCGGCGGCGGTTTCCCCGTCCTGCCAGCCCAACCCCATGTTCTCGATGGGGGCCGCCGCGGGTTCGGGTTCGTGGGCCTCCTCGGGGTCGTCGGCACCGTGGACCTTCCCGAACGTGTGCCCGCCGGCGATGAGTGCGGCCGTCTCCTTGTCGTTCATCGCCATGCGGCTGAACGTCTGGCGGATATTCTTCGCCGACGCCATCGGGTCCGGGTTTCCGTTCGGCCCCTCCGGGTTCACGTAGATGAGTCCCATGACCGACGCGCCGAGTCCATCCATAATCTCGCCGGGTTCCTCGAAGCGTTCCTGAGTCTCCAGTTCCGTTTCGGGTCCCCAGTCGACGGCATCGTCCGGTTCAAAGTCGTCCTCGCGACCGCCGGCGAAGCCAAACGTCTGGAACCCCATCGACTCGATGGCGACGTTCCCCGCCAGAATCATCAGATCGGCCCACGAGAGTTTGCGACCGTACTTTTGTTTGATCGGCAAAAGCAGACGGCGGGCCTTGTCGAGATTCGCGTTGTCGGGCCAACTGCTGATGGGTGTGAAACGTTGTCGCGCGCCGGCCGCGCCGCCGCGGCCGTCGGCGGTGCGGTACGTGCCGGCGCTGTGCCAGGCCATCCGAATAAAGAACGGTCCGTAGTGATCGTAGTCGGCGGGCCACCAGTCCTCCGACGACGTCATCAACTCTTCGAGGTCGGCTTTCACCTCGTCGAGATCGAGTTTCTGGAACTCTTCGGCATACTCGAAGTCCTCACCGTACGGCCCGACATCCCGAGCGTTCGTATCAAGGAGGTCCACGTTCAGCCTGTTCGGCCACCAGTCTTGATTGGACTTACTCATCATCTCTTGATTGCTTCTTCTGCATATTAACCCTGTCCAATTCGGAAAGGAAATTTTTGTCGCCGACCAAACAATCTGCATGATTCGGGAATGTTCTATTAGCCGGGAATCAGCCTTCGCATCCGTGGTCTGTCGCCCGGTGGGGCCGGATATTCCACCGCTGTCGAGCGAAAACGGGCCCGAGATCCAGGTCGTCCGCGGCGAGCGACCGCGTTACGGTCAACCGAGCGGTTTGACCACGACTCGGTGGGGACCGGCCTGGGTCGGGATGTCGACGGCGTTGACCACCGTCTCCCTGACCGCCTCCCGCCACGCCCGAACGGCGGCCGTGTGGCGTTCGTGGTGCCGTTCGGGTGCGTAGGACCCATCGGGGTCACGGGTCTCGTCGGGGTGTGGGTACTGCGGCGGGTCGTCGACGAGGTGTTCCGGATTGAGATGGACGGCGTCGTCGATTTTCCCCTCCGGACGGTGGAGGCGCGCCCGCATCCGAGCCGAGAACGGCGGTGTAACCCGGAGAACGATCCGGCGGTCGGTCCGTCGGTTCGTTTCGAGAGCGGTAACTACGTCGTCAACGGTGACCGCGATGGAGTCGATGATCGTCGGATCGGCCGGGTCCGCCATCGGTCGAACACGGCGCTCGGCCGATGAAAGCGTGTCGGCTACTGTACTCGGCGACGCAGACTACCGCCACAGTCCGGGCACGACGCCCGGTAGGAAATCGGACTCACACGCTGTTCACACTGCTCACACGTCAGCATCGACCGTCCCGTCATCGAACTGTGGTACGAGGGCTACCTTGTTAAACTTTGCCACGCCTTTCGCCTGAGGGGTGATCTACCGGCTCCGACGGGATCGGAGCCCGTCGAGGAGACCCTCAGAGCGCGGGGTCAGGTACGCCGCACCGAAGCCGAGACCGAACCCGAGAAAGTGGGTGTAGAAGTTGACGACGGTCCCGCCGGCGTCGCCTGAGGGGGCAAAGCCGGCGACGGCGACGCCCGGGTAGACGATCAACGCCGCGGCGACGAGGGCGCTGTGGCCGTCGGCGTGAACCCGTTGTCCGAGATTGGCAAGACCGTCGACCCGGCGGTGGATCCCGTAGAGGTACGCGGCCGCCGCCGCGGTCGAGACCGCCACGACGGGGAGGCTGACCCACCGGAGCGGTACCGCCAGCCCTGCCGCGATTCCGCTCCCGACAAAAAACAACGCGAGTGCGTCGTCGGGGTGCACCCGGTCGTCGACGGCCCCGAGACACCGGAACAAGGCAACCGCGAGAAGCCCCAAAAACGCCATGTTGATCCCCGAGAGGCCGAATCCGATCCCGGGACGGGATCTGACGACGAGCAGGTTCAGCCCGGAGAGGATCGGCGGGAAGACGAGGAGATACGTCGCGGTCGCGACATCGAACAGCCAGTCGTCGTCGGCGGAGAGAGCAAGGCCAAGCGCGAGCGGTTCGAGCAACACGAAGACGGCAAGGTTCGTCAGCAGGTGATCGAGACTGAAATGCGTGTAGTGGCTGGCGAACAACGACACGTAGTCCGCCCGCGAGTAGAGCAAGGCGAGATCGACCTTCGTCGACCGAGGGAGGGTGTACAGGCCGACCGACACCCCGACCACCGAGAGGAGCGCGGAGACACCGAAACGGAGCGGCCGTAACGAGTCGACACGCCGGCGCATACCCGAACTGTTCGTCCCCGTGAACAAATACGTCCGGACACACGCCGGCGAGTGCCGGCACCGACGGGGGCAGGGCCGCAACCGCATCGGAAGCGCATTTACGAGCCGGGATCCATACTCCGGGCATGACCGACGAACCTCCCGGGCCTGCCTGGTTCCACGGTGTGGACTCCGGGGACGAGGACGCAGCGTGTAACGCCATCGATGGCGGGCAGGCGGACGAACCGGCTGACTGGCCCACCCACGCCGTCGAGGCGGGCTTCGCCGCCGACGAGGACGAGTACTACGACCGCCTCCACGGAGCCACGGTGAGTACAACGCGGGCGGCCGTTCGGGACCGCGAGCGGGCGGGCGATCAGCAGCTGAAATACGGCGTCCGGGCCATGGACGACGCCGAACGGACGGCGAACGAACTCGCCGAGCGTGTCGCCGAGTGGGCCGGTGCGCTGTTCGACGACGCGCCGGCCGGCGTCGATGGTGCGCGTGCGGTCGTGAACCGCAGTCCGGAGACGCCGGCCGAGCGCCAAGCCGTCTCGCTTGCAGAACGGGTCGCCGCCCTCGATGATGAGGCCGTTGCGCTCCGGTCGTATATCGAACGCGCTGCGCCGGCCGTCGCACCGAACCTGAGCCGGATGGCCGGACCGGTGCTCGCCGCCCGTCTCATCGCCCTCGCTGGCGGCCTCGAAGACCTCTGTAAAAAGCCCTCGGGGACGGTGCAGGTTCTCGGGGCCGAGGACGCCCTCTTCGCACACCTCTCCGGACGCGCCCCTTCGCCGAAACACGGCGTCATATACACCCACGACTACGTCCGTAACACCCGGCCCGAGGATCGGGGGTCGGCCGCCCGCGCGCTCGCGGGCAAACTCGCAATCGCCGCCCGGATCGACCACTACGCCGGCGACCTCAGGCCCGACCTCCACGAGGAACTCGACGACCGGATCGCGACGATCAGAGCGAGGGCCGACGGGTGAGCCTTCCGGACGGCGTCGAGCGTCAGGGGTTCGACGGTCACGAGCGTCTCGCGACCCGCGGTGAACCGGTGTACGGCGAACCGACGGACGGTCCGTGGCGACTGTGGGACGCCGGCCGGTCGAAGGTCGGCGCGATGCTGCAACTCGGGGTGGACACCGGCCTCGCCGGCGGGGACGCCGTGTTGTATCTCGGGGCCGCAAGCGGTACGACCGCGAGCCACATCGCCGACTTCTGTGGTCCGACGTACGCCGTCGAGTTCGCACCCCGTCCCGCACGCGACCTGGTCGGCGTGGCAGCCAAGCGTCAAAACCTCTTTCCCCTCCTGAAAGACGCCCGCCGCCCCGACGCGTACGCACACGTCGTCGAATCCGGACTAGACGCGATCGTACAGGACGTGGCAACGCGCGGGCAGGCCCGTGTTGCTGCCCGTAACCGGCAGTTCCTCCGGCCCGACGGACGACTCATCGCGGCGATCAAGGCCCGGAGCGAGGACGTGACCGCCGCGCCCGAGAACGTGTTCGCGGCGGTTCTCGACGACCTCCGGGACGCGTACGAGGTTCTGGAGACGGCCCGACTGGACCGTCATCACGACGACCATCTCGCCGTCATCGCTCGTCCTCGCCCCGATACAATCGATTAATATAACTCGTCGAAGATTCTTTGACCGCCGCCCCGCATCGGTCACGTATGTCGTTCACCGACGAGCTACAACCGGTCGCCGACGACCTGTGGGCCGACATCGTCGACCACCCGATGGTGAGTCGTCTCGGCGACGGGAGCCTCGACACGGAGCCGTTCGAGTACTGGGTCCGCCAGGACTACGTGTATCTCATCGATTACGCTCGGGTGTTCGCCTACGGTGCGGCGACGGCACCGACGCTCAAGCACATGGGGACGTTCGCCGAACTCCTCCACGAAACCATCGACACGGAGATGGACCTCCACCGGGCGTACGCCGCCGAGTTCGGCATCGACGAACCCGAACTGGAGGCGACCGAACCGTCGCCGACGACCCGGGCGTACACGGACTTTCTCGTTCGGACGGCCGCCACCGGCACCTTCGGCGAATTGGTGGCCGCTCTGCTCCCGTGTATGTGGGGGTTCAACGAGACAGCAAAACGCCTCCGAGCGGACGGCCTTCCCGACGACGACCGGTACGCGGAGTGGATCCGGACGTACGCGGGCGAGGAGTTCTCCGAACTGACGGTGTGGTGTAAGGACCTGCTGGACGAGGTGGCGGCCGACGCGACGGGGACGGACCGAAAACGCTACCGCGACCTGTTTGTCACCTCGGCCCGCTACGAGTACCGGTTCTGGGACGCCGCGTGGCATCGAGAGAGGTGGGCGGCGGGGCCATGAGCGTTGACGACGATGTTCGACGACTCCACGACCACCTCAAAGCGACCGAGGAACAGCCGGTGGCTCCGGCCGCTGGCCGGCTACTGGGCGAGGCGGCGGCCGTCGCAGCCGACCTCGTCGACGCCGACCTTCCCGAACCCGTCGTCGCCGAACGGGTCGGACAGGTGGCGGAGCTACTGGACGAGGTGGAAACAACCGGTAACGAGACGGTCGACGATCACGTCGCCGCTGCCAAACGTGCGACCGAGGACGTTCGTTCTTCGGTCGACGGGGACTGAACACCGACGACAGGTCGGATGGTGAGAGAACCGTGGTGGCCAACGGGGCGCCCCCAGCGTTCCCTGCCGGTCGGTCAGGCCGGGGTCGCTTCTTCGATCAGATCCGCCACGTACTTGTTCTCCCACTCGCGGCGTGCTTTGAGTTCGCGTCGGCCCCGGCGGGTGAGAGTGTAGTAGTTGGTTCGACGGTCGCGCTGTCCCTTGTCGATGAGTCCTTTCTCGACCAACGTGTCGAGATTCGGGTACAACCGGCCGTGGTGAATCTCGCTCTCGTAGTAGGTTTCGAGTTCCTCCTTGATTGCGAGTCCGTGGGGTTCGTCGAGTCCGGCGATCACGTACAGGAGGTCTCGCTGGAACCCGGTCAGATCGTGCATATCTACATTCGGTTATATCTTGATACTAATATGTCTGTCGCGGAAGGGCGGTGTCCCGCTCAACTATGGAGTATCAGGCCCAACGGGGTCCGAGACGCCGGATCAGCCGACATTTAGCCGAGCACAACGAGTGAGTTCGGGGGGTCGGAAAACGGAACGTCACCGACCGCTGATACTGGGGACCGTCCCGGCGAACGGCGCGTCGACGCCGGACCGACGACGGGGGCGGGGTAGCGGCGGACCGGCCCGTCGTCACGACGTGTGTCCATCCGTTGGTGCCGGCGGCGCCGAGGACGTCCGCGACTTATTTAATCGACGGCGACGAAGCGGGCGTCGATGGATCTCGGCTCGCGGGATGCGTTCACCCGGATGGGGACGCTCGGTATCGAAGAGGAGTTCTACATCGTTGACGACGCGGGACGGCCGGCCGCAGGCATCGACGACCTGATCTACGGGAGCGAGCCACCCGAACCGCTCGTCGATCGACTCGATCACGAACTGTTTCAGTTCACCATCGAAACCCAGACACCGGTGATCGAACGGCCGAGCGACGCCGCCGACGAGTTGGCGACGATCCGGGAGGCGCTGGTCCGCCACGCGACCGACCACGGCTACCGGATCGCCGCCGCGGGACTGCACCCCACGGCGAGGTGGCGAGAACTCGACCACGCGACCAAGCCCCGGTACCGCGCCCAACTCGACCGCATCCGGTACCCACAACACCGGAACATCACGTCGGGCCTGCACGTCCACGTGGGCGTCGACGACGCCGACAAGGCGACATGGATCGCAAATCGCCTCCGGTGGTATCTCCCCTTCATTCTCGCGCTCTCCGCGAACTCGCCGTTCTGGAACGGCTTCGACACCGGCCTCGCCTCCGCCCGCGCGAATGTGTTCGAGAACCTCCCGAACACCGGCATCCCGACCGCGTTCGAGGACTTCGATGCCTACCGCCGGTTCGAACGGCGCATGGTCGACACCGGGTCGATCAACGACCGGGGCGAACTCTGGTACGACGTCCGACCCCACACCGGTCACGGCACCGTTGAGGTGCGCACGCCGGACGCACAGGCTGACCCCGGCCGCGTTCTCGCCTTTGCCGAGTACGTCCACGCACTCGTTGTCGACCTCGCCGAGCGCTACGCCGACAACGAGTCGCTCCAGACGCTCCGTCGTGAGGTTCTCGACGAAAACAAGTGGCGTGCCATGCGCTACGGCCACGACGCCGAGTTCGTCGCGCGGTCGGGTGAGGGAACCGAGTCGGTCGCGACGCTCGTTGACGACGAGAGCGACCGTCTCGGCGTCGACGGACTCGGGACCGTCTTCGACGAACCGAGCGGGGCCGCGAGACAACGGCGGGTCCACGACAACGGCGGCGCCGAGGCGCTTCGCGAGTCGATCCTTCTCGGATCGTAACCGGTTTGTCCCCGGTC
>NZ_JAQCNJ010000069.1 GCF_028275055.1 Haloplanus sp. | reverse complement strand
GAGGCCTCCGAACTGATCGCCGAAATCGGGGTCGCGATCGAACTCGGCGCGACGGTCGACGAGGTCGCCGACACCATCCACACCCACCCGACGCTCTCGGAGGCGACGATGGAGGCCGCCGAGAACGCGATGGAGCAGGCGATCCACACACTCAACCGGTAGTAGTGCCGACTTGCGGCTACTCCCAACCCCGGATCGGGGGTTGCTATCGCGACATAGCGTGTACTGCATCCGCGAGGGGAGTCGCGATAAGCGTCGGAGATCCGACGCAGTACCCGCGCTGCCGTCACCCTCTCACCCTGGCACTGCCGCACCGCTCCCGGGAGGCTTATTTTCCCGGTCAGCGAGGAACCGCTATGGAACGCGAAGTCATGGGGGAGTCGCCGTCGGTCGCCGACTCCGCGTTCGTCTCGGAGATGGCGTACCTCGTCGGCGACGTCGACGTGGGGACGGACGCGAGTCTCTGGCCGTTCGTCTGCCTTCGTGGCGACATCCGGGAGACAGTTGTGGGAGCGGGGACGAACGTTCATACTGTCGGCTATAACTACGTGAAAATTTTCGACACCCCGGGGTGTCGAAATACTTCACGTGACTATAGCCGACAGTATCAGGAGTTCTCGATGCTCCACGGCGCCCGTGTCGGCGACCGCGTCACCGTCGGCCACAACGTCGTCATCGACCACGCCGATGTCGGCGACGACGCCTTGATCGGGATGTCGAGCACCGTCCAGTTCGACGCCAGGGTGGAATCGAACTCGCTTGTGGCCGCCGGGTCGTTGGTCACCGAGGATACCGTGGTCCCGGAGGGTCACCTCGCGTACGGCGTGCCGGCTGAAACCAGGGAGCTCACCCCCGAGCAGGCGGCGGTCATCGAGGAAACGGCCGACCATTACTTGAAGAACCGCCGCGTGTACAAGGCCGCCGGCGGGTTGGAGCAGTAGTCGGTCCGCTCGACCACCCCGGTACTGTCGCCCCGGACGAGTCAGTCCCGGCGCTCCCGGCGGCTCCGCTGTTGTTCGTTTCCGGGAGACAGCGCCGTCTCGATTATCACCGAGCGAAATCGCCACTAAGATTAAAATACGGGTGCCGGCATAAACAGTATATATGCCAGGAGTCCCTCGCTCGGATACATTCTCCATCACTCCGTACTACGACGACGGATACGAGGGGCGACACGACGAGATTGCGGCCGCTATCGACCAACTCGCCGCAGACACCGGCGTCACCTTCGGTGACCTCACCCACCTCGACCGGTCGGGCTCCGACGGGGTCGCTGCGGGCGGCGCGGTCGTGTTCGCGGCGGATCCCGAGTCGGTCCCCGAGCGGATCGACCCACAGACGGTGTGGGTGACACCGGATCCCGAGGCGGCCGGTGACGCCGTCGCCGCCGGCGCCAGCGACGCGATCACCTGGGAGCCGGGGGCGGGGCTCGGGTTGCTCGCGGCCAAACTCACCCGGGCGGTGCCGACGGCGGCGAGGCCGGACGGAGCCGGCGCGGCCTACAGGACCGCCCAACGCGGCGAGGCGGCGCTTCGGACGGCCGAACGGATCGACGACGGGCTCTTGCAGGTCGATGCCGACGACCGGATCACCTACCTGAACGACGCCGCCGCGTCGGCGTTCGGCGTCGACAGGGAGGCGCTCGAGGGGCAATCCGTGTGGAACGCGCTCTCCGAGCGGGCGATCAGCGAGGTCCGTGACGCCGTCAAGCGGGCGCGAACGCAGGAGACGGCTGTCTCCACCGACGTCGTGACCGACGAGGGCCGGGCGTTCGACGTGACGCTGTTCCCCGATAACGGCCGGCTGTCAGTCACGATTCGTGACCTCGATGACAGCCATGCAGAAACCGACCGCACGATGTACGAACACCTGGTGAAGACGGTCGGCGACGCGGTCTACATCGTCGGCGACGAGGGGCGGTTCACGTTCGTCAACGATGCGCTCTGTGAGATTACGGGGTACGAGCGGGACGAACTCGTTGGGGCGTCCGTACACAAGATCAAAGACGACAGGACCGTCGCGGAGGCCGAAGCCGCGCTTGCGGACCTCCTCAGACAGAAGGGGGACACGGGCCCCGACGAGATGTCGATCGCGAAACTCGACGTGGAACTCGTCCGGAAGGACGGCAGCCGTGTCCCCTGTACCGACCGGATGACGCTGCGGCCGCTCGAAAACGGATCGTTCACCGGAACGGTCGGGACCCTGCGGGACATCAGCCGGCAGCGCCAACGGGAGCGGATCTTCAACAACCTCCTCGAGGCGACCCAGGACATGGTCGCCGTGGAGACGACGGCCGACGTGGCCGACCGGGTGGTCGACGTCGCGACGAACACCATCGACGCCGATGGCGCAGTCGTCCGTGAGTACGACGCCACGGCCGACGCGCTGGCGCCGGTCTCGGTCTCGAAGACCGCCCACCAGCGGCTCGGCGACCGGCCGGTCTACGACGCCGACGAGGGACCCGTGGGGACCGCGTTCACCGAGGGCCGGACCGTCGAAATCGACGACCCCGACCACCTGGGGGGCGCGACGATCGGCCCGACGCTGTATCTCCCGATCGGCGACACCAGGGTCCTCAGCGTGGGCCACGCAGAGGGCGAAGTGGTGACCGACGACGAACGGCAGTTCCTCGAACTCCTGACTGCGACCGCCGGGTCGGTGTTCGATCGCGTCGAGCGCGACCAGGAACGCCGGCGGTACGAGGCGGTCGTCGAAACCGCCAACGACATGCTGTTCACCCTCGACGCTGACGGGACGTTCACCCTCGTTACGGAGTCGTTCGCCGCGATGTTGGGGCGGACCCGGGCGGAGCTCGTGGGCACCCGAATCGACGACGTGCTGGTCGACGAGACCGTCGCGGAACTCATCGCGTCGCCACCCGCGGGGTCGCACGTCAGCGAGACCGAACTCCAGTCGCGCGACGGTGGCGAGATCCCGACACGGATCGCCGTATCCCCGATCTCGGACACGGCAGTCAACGGCGTCGTCGGGACTGTCCAGGACATCAGGGAGCTCCGGTTGGCCGAACAGGAGGCGTCCCGGCAGCGCCGTCGGTTCGCCGAACTGTTCGGGTCGCTCACCGACCCGCTCGTGGAGTTGTCGTTCGGGACGGCCGGCCCGACGATCAACACGGCGAACGACCAGTTCGTGGCGCTGTCGGCCGTCAGCGGCGACGACCTCCGTGACGCCCGGCTGGAGGCGGTCGCAGACGCACTGCCGGACCAGATCGCCGAGGCGCTCGAGGAAATCGCGACGCGACGGGAACAGATCGAGCGGGAGATCCGGATCCGGACCGACACCGGCGTCCAGTTTTACCTCCTCCGGAGCGTTCCGTACCGGGACGACAACGGCGAACACGCCTTCGTCGTCCTGACCGACATCACGGAGGTTAGACACCAAGGCACCCACCTCCAAGTCCTCCACCGGCTGCTGCGGCACAACCTCCGGAACCAGACGAACGTCATCCACGGCCGTGCGGAACTCATCGAGGCGGATGCGGCGGACCCGCAGATCGCCGCCCACGCCGACCAGATCGCGGAGGCCAGCCGGTCCCTGCTCAACACCAGCGAGACCGCCCAGACGGTCCAGCAGATCCTTCACGCCGACCGGGTAGACCCGGAGGCGTTACCGGCGGCCGACCTGCGGGACCGCCTCGAGCGGGTCGTGACCTCGCTCGGTCCTGACGCCGACGTCCGGATCGAGATCGATACGGACACGCATGTGCCGTACGACGACCCGATCGAGAGCGCGATCACGGAGCTGCTCGACAACGCGGCCGAACACGGAACGTCCGGGAGCGACACGTCGGTCACGATCACCGTTTCCGACCACGACGACCGCGTTCGGATCGCGGTCGCGGACGACGGGCCGGGGCTCCCTGACGCGGAGTGGGCGGTGGTCGCAGGCGACCGCGAGATCACCCAGCTTCAGCACGCCTCGGGGCTGGGGTTGTGGCTCGTCAAGTGGGTTGCCGACAGACACGGTGGGGACCTCGAACTCCTGGCCGCGGGCACTGACGGGACCACCGTCGCGATCGATCTGCCCGAGGCCTGACCGTCCACCACCGGCACCGCAGCGAACCGTTCGGCTTCTCCCGGAACGGGTCCGATTACTCGGATCATCAAAACGATGAATTTGCTCAAATTCGTTCGTATATAGGTGGCTGCAACCCCGTGACACAGTATGGACGACTACTGCACCAACTGCGGGGCGTCCCGTGGCCGTCGGTACGCCCTCGCCTTCGACAGCGGCACGAGCCTCCCGGATGTCCGCCTCTGTGAGCCGTGTTCCGAGTCGTTTCGGGCGGAGGGGTGGATCGATGTCACGGCGCGTTCATCCGGGCTGTCAGCCACACACGACTGACCCGATAGCAAGCGATCGCAGGCCGTCTCACTCGTAGGTCTCTTGGGTCAGCAACTGCAACCGTGTCCCGTTGTACGAGACAGTCACCCGGGAGGTGTTGCGGTCGAACCGGAGGCCATCGATCGTTACTGACGCGTTTTTCGCGGGTAACGCGGCCGTCTCGTTCGTTGAGCCGTTCTGGCGCGTGACTCGCAGCCGGTAGGCCTCCCGCGTCGGGACCACTGTCACGTTCCGTCCGGCGAGCGTCGGCCCCGCGGTGACGGGTTCGGAGGTGTATACGACCCGCCCGGACCCGCCGTCGTCGAGCCCAACGCGGTAGGCGGTGCCGCCGCCGAGCACCTGCCACCCGTCCCGTTGTGCGTACACCGTTTCGCGCCACCCGACCCCGCCGAGACGGACGGCAACGCGGCCATCGAACGCCAACCGGCCTTTCGTCGCTGCCGTTGTCCAGATCCCCCGCTCGCTGCTCCGCACGATGACGCCCGAGGTGTTGATTTCGGTCGTCTCCCCGAACGCGTCGACGTCGACCACCGAAATCTGTCCGTTCCGCACGTTCTCGGCGTACGTGACCTCGTAATCGCGGACTGTTCGCTCCTCCCCGGGAAGCTCCCCCGAACCGGCGGTGAAGAGGTTCGTCGGGACCGCCGGCCCCGCTAGTGCCGCAGTCGTGAGCAGTAGGACGCCTGCCGCGACCTGCCAGTTCCGGACCACCCCGCTGTCGCCGCCGAGGTCCCACTCGAAGAGGGGATCGTCGCGGGCGACGACCCCGATGACGACGAGAACAGCCAGCGCCGCTATCAGGATCACGCCCACGGCGCGGTAGAGGACGTACGTGTCGCCGCCGCGGTACCAGTAGACCGCCCACAGCGACTGCTCGACCGCGACGAGCACGGCGCCGAGCCAGAGGCGTCGCGCACTCGGCCGGCAGTTTCGTCCCCGCCTCCGAACGATCCAGAGCCCGAGCAGGACGCCGACCAGGAGTCCGAGCGCGTGCCCCTGGATCGCGATGTCGGCCCACCACGGCGAGATGTACGCCGGGCGGCCGCTCGCAGTGAGCGTCGGGGACCGGAGCGCGTTGTACACGAGCCGGAGTGCCCCGCCGCCGGCGAGTGCGACCACGGTCCCCAGGGGATAGTTCACCAGCGCCACGCCCGCGAACGCGAACACGACGCCCGAAAACCCGATGATCGGGCCGATCGCGAACACCGAAGAGAGCAACCCGACCACGAGCACCGCGACGGGAAACGCCACGAACGCGCGGACGTACGGGTTCGTCCGGAGCGAGGAGAACGTCTGTGACCCACGCCGTCTGGGGAAGTGGCCCCACGCGTACTCCGCCAGCGGTGCAAGCGTGAGCGTTCCGATGAGGTTGCCGATCAGGTGGCTCGCGCCGTTGTGCGAAAACGCGGCGGT
>NZ_JAQCNJ010000057.1 GCF_028275055.1 Haloplanus sp. | reverse complement strand
TCCGCCCTCGGTTTTCAGGACTTCGCCGGCGCGGCGGTCGTCCACATGACCGGCGGCGTGTGTGGCCTCGTCGCCGCGTACATGGTCGGCCCGCGGATGGACAAGTTCAACGACGACGGCTCAGCGAACGTTATTCCCGGCCACTCGCTGCCCTACGCCATCCTCGGGACGCTCATCCTCGCCTTTGGTTGGTACGGATTCAACGTCGGTACCGCGGTCAGCGTCTTCCAGGTCACCGACGCCGGTGAACTCGCCCTTGCCGACTACGCGTACGCCGGTCGGGTCGCGATCAACACCGCGCTGGTCATGGGGACCGGCAGCATCGGTGCCGCGGCGATCAGCCTCGTCCGGAGCGGCAAGGTGGATAGCCTCATGACGGCCAACGGTCTGCTTGCCGGTCTCGTTAGCGTCTGTTCCATCGCCGCGGTGGCGAGTTGGCAGGCAACCCTCGTTGTTGGCTTTCTCGCCGGCGTACAGGTCGTCCTCGTCTTCGACCTGCTGGAGAAGGTCGGCATCGACGACGTCTGTGCTGTCTTCCCGGTCCACGGTTCCGCCGGCGCACTGAGTGCGCTCGCGTACCCCTTCGTTAACACCACGTCGGCGTTCTCGCTTTCCCAACTCGGCATCCAGGCCGTCGGCGTCGCCGTTCTCGCGCTTTGGGCGGCGGTGATCACCTTCGTTATCTACGGCCTGCTGAAGGCACTCGGCTGGGCACGGGTGAGCAGCGAACACGAGCGTGAGGGGCTCGACTCCTCGGAGCACGGCATCGTGACCTACCCCGAATTCGGCGACAATTCGGTCGGCACCGCGCCGGGACGGACGCCGGAGACGGCAACCGACGGCAGTGGGGTGTCCGACGATGACTGAGATCGAGATGGTGGTTGCTTACATCCGTCCCGACAAACTCGGGCCGGTGAAGCAGGCGGTCGCCGAGGCCGGCGCCCCCTCGATCACGGTGTCGAACGTCTCCGGCCGCGGCTCACAGCCCGCAAAGAAAGGGCAGTGGCGCGGCGAGGAGTACACGGTCGATCTTCACCAGAAGACAAAGGTCGAGTGTGTCGTCGCCGACGTCGACGGCGCGGACGTCGCAAACGCGATCCGCGACGCGGCTCACACGGGCGAACCCGGCGACGGAAAGATCTTCATCATGCCCGTCGACAACGCGATCCAGGTGCGCACCGGCAAAGAGGGGCCTGACGCGGTCTGACCGTCTCCCGCCGACGACGAGCGGTCCCGTCTCACTAGTTCCCGTTCTCGGTCTCCCGGCGTGCTACCGGTTCAGTCATGCAACGCTACATCCTGTCCATCGTTCCGACCGTTCTTCTGACGGCGGCGGTTTCGACCCCCGCAGCCGCCCACGGGACGGCCACCACCGCCGGCGGCCTCGCGTTCCCCACAATCGTCGTCGCCTCCGTCGGTGCCAGCCTGTTCGGTGGCGGGATCGCTCTCGTTCTGCTCGACCCCGCCGCTCGTGTCGGCAACGCCGGCCGGGTCGTCCCGTTTCTGTTGCTCGCGCTCGGTTGCCTCTCGATGGGTCTCGCCCTCGACGGCGCGCCGTTCGGCGTCGCGGCCGGCACGCTTGCCGGTGTCGGCGTTGTCGCCACCGCTCGTGGCCGCGCGGTCACCGACTGCGGTGCCTGTGCGGACGCCGCACTCGGGGCTGTGACGCTACACCGCGGCCTAGAGGGCGTGGTCCTCGCGACACTTTACGCCGCCGACGCGACGCTCGGACTCGTGGGGGCGGCGGTTCTCACGACCCACGCCGCCGCCGAGACGGCGGCCGTCGGTTCGTTGTACGCCACCACCCGTCGGTACGCGCTCGGTGCGGTCTGTCTCCTGCAGGTCGGGTTCGTCGTCGGCGTCGCCACAGGGTGGCGTCTGATCGACGCGGTCCCCCCGGTTGCCGAAACCGGTGTTTTGGCGCTTGTCGGCTCTATCCTCCTCGCCGTCGGGGGTCGAGAGGGGTACCGCCGCTACGCCGACCGACCGTGATGGCGTAGATGGTCCCAGCCGACCGATTCAACCCAACGGTCGTCACGCTCGCGACAAAGATATATGCTCGACCGTAGTATGCGCCGTGGACCACCCGGTGCTCTTTCCCACCCACCTCGCCGCGGCGTACGTTCTCGGAAAGCGGTGGGACCTGTCCGCGCCGCTTCTCGTCGTCGGGGCAGCGCTCCCCGACCTGATCGACAAACCTGCCGCACTCGTCGGCATCGTCGACCTCTACCAGACGGCTGCACATTCGCTTCCCGTTCTCGTCGCCGGCTTCGTCGTCGTGTTTCTCCGTCGGGCGTGGACGCCGGTGTGGCTCGGTTGGGCGTCACATCTCGCGCTCGATGCCGTACACATGATCGTCAACGGGCGACCAACGGACCTCCTTTTTTTGGGCTGGCCGGCGATCAGGCACACGCCCGTTATTTCCCTCCCGCCCATCGCGTTCGCCCGCTACTACGTCGCTACGCCGTCGTTTTTCGTTGAGTGTGTCGTCTGGGGGGCGCTGGCCGCGGCGATTTTACGGCGGCGATCCTCGGAGTCGAGGACGGAGCGCCGGGGTTAGTCCGCGCTGACCTCCGGACTGAGGTCGATCTCGCCGGCGTCGAGTTCGGCCTCGATCTCGCGTGCGGCCGTGACCATGTTCTCGATTTTTTGATACGCCACCTCGCGAGGGAGGAGTTTCACGCCACAATCGGGGCTGATGGTGAGGTTCTCGGGCGGAACGATCTCGAACCCTTGTTTGATATTCTCCTTGATCTCCTCGACGGACTCGACCTCCGCGGTGTGGACGTCGACGACGCCCAGTGCCAGATCCGTCGTGAACTCGGGATCGGTGAACACGTCGAGCTGTTCGTAATCGCCGTTGCAGAGTTCGAGGTCGAACTCGTCGATGGGGTACTCCAGCAGTTCGGGGTAGATCCGCGAGTAGTCGCCGTAACACACGTGAAGGCCGATGCGCACCTCGTCGGCGATGCCGGCGACGATGCGGTCGAGACACTCGCCGACGATGGCGTGATCGTCGGGTGTCGTCGCCAGTGCGGGCTCGTCGATCTGGATGTAGCGCGCGCCGGCGTCGACGAGTGCCTCGACCTCCTCGTTGACGAGGTCGGCGAGGGCGTAGGCGAGGTCGGCCTCGTCGTCGTAGGCCTCGTTGAACGACCACGCGGCGAGGGTGTATGGCCCCGTGATAGGCACCTTCACCGGTTTCGAAGCGACGGATTGTGTGAACTCGAACTCGTCGACGAGCCACGAGTCCGCGTACTCGACCTCGTCGACGACCGAAGGCTTGTCGAAGTAGTTGTGTCCCCACACCTTCACCGGGCCGTTGAACTCGTAGCCCTCGATGCGGTCGGCGAAGAACTCCACCATCTCGTTGCGGCGCATCTCGCCGTCGGACACCGTGTCCAGGCCCGCCCGCTCGTGTTCGTCGATCATGACGCGACAGGCGTCGTCGTGGGCCTCCCGGAGCTGTTCCTCGTCGAACCTCGACTCCGGATCGTCCGCGAGGTCGGAGACGCGGTTGAGCCACTTTGGCTTCGGATAACTCCCGACGATGGAGGTGAGCAGAAAATGCTCGTTGGGGTGGTCGTCGGGGCGGAACTGCTCGCGGTCGTTCTCGCTCATGCGTCCACCTCCGCGAGTGTGGCGGCGTCGGCCAACGACTTGAGTTTGGCCTCGAACCTGTTCACCGGCAGGTAGAACAGCTCCGTGTTCGAGGTGAGGTACGCCCGGTCGAACTCGGTGTGGGTGTTCTCGTCGACCCACTCGACGCGGTCACGGATCGTCTCCGGCGACTCGACGAGCGTGTTCTGTCCGTCGACCAGTCCCATCGCCACGGCGTCTTTCGTGCCGTACTCGTTGATGTTGTACAGCGATTCGTCGGCGTCGGCGACGAAGTCGAAGCCGATGGCGTCGACGTCGGCGTCCATCAGGTGGGCGTACGTCCGCTCCGGAATCGACCCCCAGTAGGTGTGGACGACGACGTCCGCGTCCGTCGCGGCGGCGACACGGTCGATTGCCTCGCTCGCGTGTTCGTTATCGTCGTCGTCGGGTGCGTTCTCAACCAGCGACGGTTCGAGGAGAAACAACGTTTCGTGGGTCGGGAACTCCGCAATCTCGCCCGCGAGAAAGTCGGTAACAGCGTCGAGAAACTCGGCGTCGTCGTCGTAGAACTCGTCGGTGGCGAGATCAAACAACGAGTACGGCCCCGGCAGGACGGCCTGTCGGTCGGTGGCGTCGACGGCCGACAGTTCGGCCGCCACGTCGCCCGAGGGGGTCAGTTCGCCCTGTACCTGCGGGTCGCGGTAGAAGTTGTTGTTGTCGTAGTACCGGATGATCCCGCCCGTCTCGACGTTTTCGTGGACGGTCAGCGGGTGGGCGAGCATGTCGTCCCACCGCGGTTGGCCCTCGACCGTCCGGTCGAGACCGGCGTTTCCCTGTGTGTCCACCGCGTCGGTGCGGGCGCGCTCGTAGACGTCGAGAACCTCCGGTCCCTCGTCGCCGGCGATGAGGTCGCCCTTCTGGTGGCCTTTCAGTTCGGATAGCTCGTCTTTCGCCCAGTCGGGAAGCGGATACAACCCCGGTGTCGTGGCGACCAGTTCGGTCATCGACCGGACGTATGTGATACCGTCGCTTAATATTTGCTAAACCAAAATATTATTCAGGGTAATTCGAGGCGGAGCACCGACAACGTCTCGAAGGGGTACGACTCCTGTCGGATCGTCTCGACGTCGAACCCCTGTTTCTCCGCGTTCTCGACGACCGTCTCGAAGCCCGTGAGACTACTGACGAGGAGAAGGACGACCCCTCCGGGACGCAGCACCCGACCGACCGAACCGAGAAAGGGGTCGATGACCGCACGGCCGGACTCCCCGCCGGAGAGCGCCCGTTCCATCCGATCGTCCCACTCGTTGTCGGGATCGGTCGGGAGGTACGGTGGGTTGAACGCGACGGTATCGAACGCCTCGGCTCGAAACGGGGCGACGAGGTCGGCCCGGACGGCGGCCAGTCCCCGGTCGTGGGCCTGCCGACAGGCTTCGGGGTTGTAGTCGCTGGTGATCACCTCCGTGTCCGTCTCAACCGCGATGCGCTCGGCGACCCAACCCGATCCCGTTCCGACTTCGAGCGTCCGCCCGCGGGCGTGGTCGCCCGCCGCGTCGGCGAGCAGACGGGAGTCCTCTGCGGGTTGATACACGGTCGTCTCCATCCCCCGGCGAGCCGCCAGATCGGCGGCCGAGTCGTCGGTCATCGCTCCCCGTCGCCGTCCGTTGCCGGCCTTGGCGCCGGTCGCTTGACGCCCTCCGCGACGGCAAGGCCCCCCTCCTCCGTTCGACCCATGAGTTCGCGTTGCGGGAACGGGATCTTGATCCCCGCATCGGCGTAGGCGTCGGTGACCGTCTCGATCACGGCGGTTCGTGCACGCCACATCCGCCGGGCGCTGGGGTTATCGATCCACACTCGAATCCCGAGAACGATGGCCGAGTCCCCGAACCGCTTGCCCACCACCTGAGGCGTCGGCACGTTCAGAACCTCGTCCAGTTCTTTGACCGTCTCGCGGGCGATTCGGGCCGCCCGTTCGGGGTCGTGATCGTAGTCGACACCGACCTCGACCTCGATCCGGAGTCGACCCTTACGGGTGCGGTTGGTGATCGCCTGTCCGCTCACCTCATCGTTCGGGAGCATCACGTACTCGCCGTCGAAGGTCTGGATCCGCGTGCTGATGATGGTGATCTCGGTGACGATCCCCTCGCGGTCGCCAACTTGGATCCAGTCGCCGATCTCGAACGGGTGCGAGAACATCAGGACGAACCCTGCCAGCGCCGCCCCGAGCGTCTGCCTGGCCGCCATCCCGACCACGATACCGAGAAAACCGGCCCCGACCAGCAGGCTCCCTATGTCGCGGGTGAACAGTCCGATCACGACCAGTAGCGCCACCGTGTACAACATCACCTGCGTCAGGCGGTAGATGATCTCCCGTTGGTGTTCGCTGATGCTCGATCGCGTGCCGGTGAACTCGCCGATGACCCGTCCCACGAGGTCGGTCAGGGCGTAGGTCGTCGTGAGGATCACCACCCCGAGCAGTACCCGTCCGGCGAGGTCCTGGAGACCGAGGTTCCGGTACGATCGCGCGAGCGGGCCGATCAGATCCCACAGGACGATGACGGTCAGGATACCCCCCCCGGTCACCGCCGTCAGTGCCGCCGACAACACGAGTTCGCTCCGCTGGCCGATCTCACGGTCGCTCCGGCGGACACGGTTCGCGGCGTACCGGACACCGAGAACGACCGCCACGACCACGACGGTCGCGACCGCCCGACTCACCGTCGTCGCGTCCGCGGCGGCGAGGGCGTCAACCACCGCCGATACCTCCGCCGTGCTCGGTCGCGAGTTCGGCGAGTTCGGCGAACTCGTCGGGTGCGAGTTCGCCCGCACGCTTCGACATGGTCGCCTCGTCGGCCGCCGCGACGACCGCGTCCGGATCGGCGAGCCCGGAGATGTGTGCGGTGTTGCGGACGGCGTTCCGGAGCGTTTTCCGGCGTTGGGTGAACACCGCCTTCACGAACCGTAAAAAAAAGGCCTCGTCGTCGACCTCGTACGCGGGATCGCGGGGCGTGGTCCGTACGACCGCGCTGTCGACCGCCGGCGGCGGCGAGAACGCCGTCGGGGGGACGGGTTCGACCACCTCGATGTCCGCGTAGTGGCGCGCGCTCACCGACAGGCGGCCGTACTCGCTTGTTCCCGGTGCCGCGGCCATGCGCTCGGCGAACTCCCGCTGAAACATCAGGACGGTCGGTACTCCGAGCGGTAGGAGGCGGAACGTGATCTCACTGGAGACGCCGTAGGGTAGGTTCGAGACGCTCGCGGTCACGTCCTCGGGGAGGTCGACCTCGAGGGCGTCGCCACAGATCACGGTCAGCAGGCCGTCGGCGATGTCGGCCTCGAACTCCTGTCGGAGAAAGGCGGCGAGGTCGGGGTCGCGCTCGATAACCGTTACCCGGTCGCTCGTCGCGAGGAGGCGGTCGGTGAGCGCGCCCGTTCCCCCGCCGACCTCGAGAACGTGACCTCGGTCGGCGTCGTCGTGGAGGTGCGCCGGTAACCGATCCAGAACACGGTCGTCGACGAGAAAGTGCTGATCGCGATCCGGGTTCCCACTCACACCCGCTCGGTCGAGAAGACGGCTCGGGTCACGCGACGCTGTCATCGTCCTCGGTAGCACGCGTGTCGGGGTAAATTTCCCGTTTCGGCGTTACGTGTCGTCCCCGACGAACGTTTGATATTTGAGGTCATCGTCGCGGAGTTCCTCGATGATCCGGTCGACGAGCACACCCTTCGGATCGTGAAGCCCGGCGATCCGTTCTTCGAGGTCGGCAAAGCGCTCGAACGGGTCCCGCTTCCGCTCGTCGAGCACGTCGTTGCGGAGTTTCTTCCCGATGCCCGGCAGGAGGTTGAGTTGGTGGAGGCGAAGGGTGATCGGCTGTGCCTCGTTGTAGAAGTCGACGAAGCGTCGCTCCTCGCGGTCGACGATCTCTTCGACCACGTACTCCAGTTCCGAGGTCGCGGCGTTCGAGAGGTCGTCGTACTCGACCTCTCGATACCGCTCGACCCCGTCCCGTTCTCCCGCCGGATCGACGACCACCCGATCGCCGATGCTCACGTCGGCGTCGTCGCCGAGCGTGAGTTCCAGCAGTCGGAACGCCGACTCCCCGAGGGCGTACGCTAGCGGCGACTTCTTGTACTGAGGGCGGTCGTCCTCCGGCCGGCCGTGCGGGAGGGAATCGAGAACGACGGCGTATGTCCGCTCCGCGTCCTCTGGGGCATCGACGCCGGCCTCTCCGCTCTCGGAGGTTGTCATACCGGATATGTAGGGTGACTGGATATTTAAACCGTTGGCCGCCTCCGGTCAGGCGAACTCCTCGCCGAACGCCGACCGGCGGACCTCGCCGACGATCCGTTCCTCGAACTCGGTCTCGATACGCTCCCACACCGGCGACGCCCGGTCGGTCGCGTACTGCATCACGCCGACCGGCGGCCGGTATGGGGCGTACTTGACGGCGATACCCGCCGCGTACCCCGCCGATACCGACCGTTCGAGAACGTGGTAGTTGCCATCCTCCGCGGCCGCCCTCGCAACCGCCTCGGCGTCGACGTCCTCAAGACGGCCGGACAGCGGGTCGGTCCCGACGGCGTCGATCAGGCCGTCCATCGCCTCGGCTCCCGCCTCGGCCGTCCGGGTCACGAGCCACGCCGCGTCCCCCACTGCGGTCGTGTAGCCACCCTCTTCGAGGCGGTCGAACCCCGCCCGCTCGCCCTCGCGACGCCAGTCGTCGTCGATCAGTCCCTCGATGACCGTGGCCGGCGAGAAGTCGCCGTAGCCGAAGGTGACGTTTGGGACTCCACGGGACTGCACGTGGACGAGTTCGAACGCGTCGGAGTCTGCGTACGCCGGCGGCCCTGATCCCAGCCACCCTCCGCGGAGCCGTGCTGCGATGGTCCGGTCGTCGACGGCCGACAGCACCCCGTCGACGTTCACGTGGCGCGCCCACACGTACTCCGTCGGATCCAGATCGGGATGGGTCGGCGTCGCGTCGAACATCGCCTCGGCCCCGAGCGTACCGGTGTACTCGGACGCCTGTGTCGGCGTCGGCGTCCCGGTGGGTGTCGATGTCGGTGTCGCTGTCGCCGTATCGTCACCCCCGTCCGGGTCACCCGAACACCCGGCGAGTCCGAGAAAACCGGCAACGCCGACGGCTTCGAGAAACCGCCGGCGCGTCCGTCCGGTTCCGTTCACTCGACTCACCGCCCCGCCGGCCTCTCGGTCGCCTCGGTCGGTGGCTCGGGGACCCTCCGTCGAGAGACACATGACATACCCCGGGGTCGGTCCACGCCGTTTTATATCTGGTCACCGCCCGGATCGGGCCGCCCGTTTCGGGACGTTTATCCGGGTGTCCGACCCCTCTTGGGGTATGAAAGCGACCGCGACGGCCCACCCGATCGAGGGGCTGGTGAAATACCACGGGATGCGTGACTCCGAACGCCGGATGCCGTACCACGACAGCATCAGCGTCTGTACCGCGCCGAGTCGGACGATCACCACCGTCGAGTTCGGCGGCGATGAGGACGTTTACGTCGTCGACGGCGACCGCGTCGACGGCCGTGGAGCGGAGCGGATCGACGCCGTCGTCGACCACGTCCGTGACCGAGCGGGGATCGAGGCCGGCGTCCGTCTGGAGAGTCAGAACTCCTTCGAGTCGAACGTCGGCTTTGGCTCCTCGTCGTCGGGCTTTGCGGCCGCCGCGGTCGCGTTGTGTGCGGCCGCGGATCTCGACCTCTCCCTGCCCGAACTGTCGACCGTCGCGCGCCGTGGCTCCGCCTCGGCCGCCCGCGCCGTCACCGGCGCGTTCTCCCACCTCAGGACCGGCCTCAACGACGCCGACTGCCGGTCCGAACGGATCGAGACCGACCTCGAAGACGACCTTCGGATCGTCGCCGGCCTCGTCCCGTCGTATAAGGAAACCGAACAAGCACACGAGGAAGCCGCGGACAGTCACATGTTCCAAGCGCGGATGGCCCACATCCACGGCCAGGTCGTGGAGATGCGCGACGCCCTCACCGACGCGGACTTCGAACGCGCGTTCGAACTCGCGGAACACGACTCCCTGTCGCTCGCAGCCACGACGATGACCGGGCCGGCGGGGTGGGTGTACTGGCAACCTCGGACCATCGCTGTGTTCAACGCCGTTCGCGCCCTCCGCGACGAGGGTATCCCCGTCTTCTTCTCGACGGACACGGGCGCGAGCGTCTACGTCAACACCCTCACAGCCCACGTCGACCGTGTCGAGTCCGTGGTGGCGGACTGTGGCGTCGAGACCCGCGTCTGGAAGGTCGGTGGCCCCGCCGAGGTGCGCCCGGCGTCAGACGCGCTGTTCTAATCTTCCGTCCACGACGCCCGGTACTCGTGGGTTTGTCGCACGTCGCCACGAAGCCACAAAATCGCGCTCGACTCCCGGGGCCGTGAGGAACCGGGGTGACTTGGATCCCGCGACCGGTAGTTGAGTTCCACCGACACACCGGAGGGATAGCTCCGTGTGACGTTGACCGTGTGGTAGGTTCTGTCGTACTGGTTTGCCGTCGGCTCCGTCCGCTCGAACCCTTCTGGAATCGTGTCGGCGACAAACCTCTCCCGCCGGCGCTCCGCCGACCGGAGTTCGTCGAGGATCGCGCTGAAATCCGCGACGGCATCCGCCGCGCCGGGCATCGGCAGGCCGCCGCCCTCGGCGAATCTGTGGGCCGCGGCGAGGCCGCGCGGGCGCAGGGTTGTTCCCTCCAGTAACCCCGCCCGTTCCGTCTCGCCCACGGCGTCCTCGTGTGACGGCAGTTGCGCCTCAACCACACGTCGCAACTCGGCTGGGTCGTCGACCGACCGTGCCGTCCAGCAGACGAACCCTTCGATACCCATCTCTCGATCCGTGGCGGCGACGCCACTTAGTAGTGCGCGTCACACGAGTGCGACCCTTCTTTGCCGTGGACGCCAACCTCCGGTATGCGCGTCGTCGTTCTCGGAGCCGGATACGCCGGCCTGACCCTCGCTCGCCGCCTCGAATCGCGCCTTCCAGAGGCGGTCGACCTCGTCGTTGTCGACGAGTCCGACACCCACCTCGTCCAACACGAACTCCACCGCGTCGTCCGCCGCCCTGGGGTGGCCGACGCCATCACCGTCCCCCTGACGGAGGCGCTGGACCGCGCGACGGTCCGTACGGGACGGATCGAACGCGTCGACCGCGAGACACGCGGTGTCCACCTCGAGGATGGCACCCTCGGGTACGACTACGCGGCGATCTGTCTCGGTGCCGACACCGCCTTCTACGATCTCCCCGGCGTCGACGACCACGGACTGCCGTTGAAGCGCCTCGACCACGCCCACCGACTCCGTGAGTCGTTTCTCGACACCTGCGCGACGAACGGCCGGGCGGTCGTCGGCGGTGGCGGGCTCTCCGGGATCCAGGTGGCCGGTGAACTCGCCGCTCTCGCTGACGAACGCGGCGCCGACGTCGAGGTCACCGTCGTCGAACGCGAGTCGACGCTCGCCCCCGCCTTCCCCGAGGCGTTCCGCGCCGCTGTGCGCGACGCCCTCGAATCGAGTGGCGTGACGGTTCACACCGGCACGCGGGTCACCGGTGCGACAGCCGACACGGTCGAACTCGCCGACCGGACCGTCGCCTACGACACGTTCGTCTGGACCGGCGGTATCCGCGGGCCGGACGCTCTCGATGGCGACCGACGGGTGGTGCAGGGGGACCTTCGTCTCGACGACCGCACCTTCGCCCTCGGTGACGCCGCTCGCGTCGTTGACGCCGACGGTGCGGCCGTTCCGGCGAGCGCGGCGGCCGCCATCCGGGAGGCGGGCACCGTCGCGACGAACGTCGACCGACTGGTCCGCGACGACCCGAGAGCCGACGGCTTCTCGCCCCGTCTCGCCCCGTTCCGATTCGACGCCCCTGGCTGGATCGTCTCCGTCGGCGACGACGCCGTCGCAACCGTGGGGCCGAAGGTGTTCACCGGCGCACCCGCCCGCGCGATGAAAGCCACCGTCGGCGCTGGCCACCTCTCCTCCGTCGGGGCGGTCACCCGCGCGGCCGAACTCGTCCGTGAGGAACTCGGGTGACCGGTCACACCGGCAGTCGTGGAGCGACGGCCGATACCGTCGACCGACGACCGGTCACCGACAGGTGCATTTAATTATCGCCGCCGCAAAACTGGACGTAGGTACAGCGTATGACTTCGACCGCCCTCCGCGCCGATGATGACAGCGATGTGGCGGGGACCGACTTTTCTCGCCTCGTTGACGCGGACAGTGCCCGGACGGTCCACGTCGGCGCGACGGCGGTGTCGGCTCTCGTCGCCGAAGCCGCTCGATCGACCGCCGACACGGCGCCCGACGCGACACCCCGTCCGGCCGATACCCAAAGGTACGTGGAGGCCCGACTCGATGGCTGAACACGACACAAAAATCGATGGGTATCCCCTTCCCGAGACACTCCCGTTCGATATCGCGCCCCTCGACGCCGGACTGAACCTGTTGATCTCCGGGCCGGCGATGTTGGGCAAGCGGCAACTGGTGTTTGAGTTCATCGCTCCCGACCCCGAAACCGCCGGCGAGGTCGACCCACTCGTCATGATGACCACCGA